>JANOOM010000055.1:0-3423 GCA_031421335.1 Armatimonadota bacterium | reverse complement strand
GGTCGGCAGCGTCCCTGCTCTGGGCGCGTTCGCCCCGCATCCGGTCCGCGTCGAGGCCGGCGGCGCGGTCGCCTTCGTGCTGTCCGTGGATAGCTTCGACCGATTCTAGCGATTTCCCCTTCATGTTCCAAAATATCCTCGGACAACCTTACGCCGTGCGCGTGCTGGAAAGCGCGCTGGAGAACGACCGGCTGGCTGGCTCGTACCTGTTCGTCGGCCCGGATGGGGTGGGGAAAGCGACGGCGGCCCGGCAGTTCGCCAAGCTGCTCTGCGGTGCATCCTCCGATTTAGACCCGGTCGCCCGTGCCATTGACGCCGGGACCTCGCCCGATGTCCGCCGCCTCGACCCGCCGCCGTCGCACATCACCAGCATCGCGCAGATCTGGCCCCGGCCTGGCCACAAAGAACACGCGCCCCAGGATGCTCTGCTGCGCGACTTGCAGTACGAGCCGATCTCGGCCCGCAAGCGCGTCTTCATCCTCCACGACGCCGAGGGCCTGGGGCGCGGCGGGGCGGACGCCGGGAACAGTCTGCTGAAGACTTTGGAAGAGCCGCCCGCTTACGCCCATTTCCTGCTGACGGCGGCCTCTACAGGCGGCGTCATGCCCACCATCGTGTCGCGCTGTCAGGTGGTTCACTTCGGCTTGCTGCCCGTTCAGGAGATCGAAAGCGTTCTCCAGACCCGCTTCAGCGTCGCGCCGGCCCAGGCTCGGTTCCTGGCCGCTTACTCCGAGGGGAGACTGGGCCGCGCCGTCGCGCTCGCCCGCTCGCCCGCCCTGCTATCCGGCCGTGAGGCGTTGCTGGATCTGGCCCATGACCTGCTGACGGCCCCGCCGATCAAGAGCTTCAAGCTGGGCGAAGAGTTCCGCAAGCTGGCCCCGAAGCTGAAAGCGGCGGGCGAGGACGAGGGGGCGGAGGCTGCCGAGGAGAAAACGGGGCGGGAGCCGCTGACGCGCGCCTTGGACCTGCTGGCGAGCTACTTCCGAGACGTGCTTTCCGCCGCCGTCATGGGGCCGGCGCGGGCGTCCCTGGTGAACGTGGACCGACGCGAGCAGATCTTAGGGCTGGTCGCACGTTACCCTGCTGAGAAGACCGAGCGCGCCCTGGCCTTGCTGCTGGATGTCCGGCAGGCCATCGAGCGGAACGCAAACAGCCAGCTCGCGCTGGACGTGCTGTTCACACAGATTTCGATGCTGACGACCTAACCCCGCGACAAGTCGCGACCCTTCCCTGTTAGGGAAGGGTAGGAACAGAAAAGATCAGGCAAGTCCTTGCCTCCTATTCGGAGATGAGGGCTTTCGACTGCGTACTGCCCTCTTTACCCTTCCCTAACAGGGAAGGGGCGGCGCTTGCGCCGGGGTTAGGTTCCTACCGCCGAATGACCGCTCCGCCCTGCGCCACCTTTCCCAATACCAGCGATGCCGTCGCCCGCACGGCGGGGTCTGGGTCTTTGGTCGCCAGGTCTGCGAGCGTCGCCTTCGCTAAGAGGCATTCCAGGGGACGCTTGTAACTGACGCCAGGGTGTCGCAATATGTACCCCATTTCAAATATGGACCATTGCCGGGACGATGTGGGACGGTGACTATCTTTTGCGAGACGTGATGTTCGCAGAAGATAGTCAGGGTCCATCTGCGGCCCGTCCAGACTAGGCAAGAACTTCTTGACGATCAGCTCCTCGCGCGGCTTGTCAACGGCGTAATACTTCACCACATAAAAAGCGGGGGCCAGAAACAGTGTCATCGTGAGGACAAACGTGACCCGCATCAGCCACTTCCAAAAGGGGGGCAGGGTCGGCTTGGGCGGGGTGGGGGGCGGCTGGGTGGACATGCGCCCATTATACCAGGTCAGAACCGCAGCAGGACCTGGAAGGTGAGCCGGTGCCGCACTTGTCCGCCTTGGTCGCGCGGCACATCGCGAAGATATTGATAGAGGCCGCGGAAAGTCAGGTTGGCGCTGGAAGCGTAGGTCAGGCCCAGCGACTCGCGCGAGGCGCTGCTGTTGCCCGTCGGGTAAACGAACAGCGAGCGCGAGACGGCCGCGCTGGTACGGCCGGTGAAGCGGTAGTCGCCCTCGGCGTAGTAGCCCAGGACGCGCTTGTCCGCATCCGCCCCCACCACGAACTCGCCGCGTGCGATGGCCCGGTGGAAGCCGTAGGAGACGTCGCCGCCGATGCGGCTCTTGCTGATGAAGCCGCCGCGGTCGGCCCGAACGCGGCCTGAGGGCGGCAGCTCGATGGCAAAGGGGTTGTCGGCTGTCAGGTCGGTGATGGGGAGGCGGCCTTGCAGCAGGGACCCGCCGACGTTGACGACGCCGTTGCGTGTCGTGAAGGTGCGGCCCAGGCGGAAGGTGGCGACGCGGTTCGGGTTGACGTCCAGGTGGTTCGGCCCCGTCCCGGTCGTGAGAGCAAAATCGTAGTTGAGGTAGCCGTAGAGCCGGCCCGAGAGGGCGACCCCGAAGTCGGTCCGCAGGCCGAGGGACTGGGCATAAAGCGGCTGGAGAATCAACAAGTGCGGGTCGTAAACGGCCAGCAAGCCGAAGGGGACCTGGAACTGGCCCACTTTCAGGTAGGCGGTCGAGTTGAAGTCCTGCTCGATGGGCAGCTTGTAGATGACGTAAGCCTCCCCGATCTGGAGGTCCCCGCCGTGTTTGATGTCCGGGGGATCTTCGGCCAGCAGCGAAATGAAGACGTTGCCGCGCGCCACGCCCTTGCGCGAGATGCGGTTCTGTAAATCAAGCTCGGCGGTGTTGACCCAGAATCCGCCCCGCCGGCCTGTGTCTGACGTGCGCGTGCGGACGTCGAGCGCGCCGCTGATCAGGGTGCCGTGTCCAAGTGGGATGGGGTCGGGCAGCGGGACCTCGGGCGGCGGCTGGTCGGTCGCCGGAGGCAAGGAAGGACCGCTGTCAGCGTCTACGTCCGGCGACCGGAGGTGAGGCGCGGCCGCGGCAGGGGGGACGGCAGGCGCGGGCGATTGGCTCCGGGCGGCCAGAGGCGTCAAGAGCAGGGCGAGGCAGGCGAGCGGGACGCAGGCTAGTCGGAGTAGGAACATCGGGTGGCTGGACTCATCGGGGCGGGCCGGACCTTGACAGAAACTTGACAGAGTGGCGTGATTGTGACACAATATCAGAGCGTTCATCCGCCGCAGATGTTTCACCAATTTCGTGACGATTTGTGCCGGCCGAATGCACCCGCCGGCACGCCCTCGGGGCGTCAAAGATAGGCTCCCACCCTTGATGGACTCCGCACCTAGCGTGACCCCGCCGCTCTCGGACGAAATAGCTGAGGCCAGGCCCACCGCTTCCCCGCCCTCCAGTGCGGAGCAGGACCAGCACCAGGACCGGTATCTGGTCGCCCTGCACGAAGTCGTGGGGGCCGTCGCCCGGCAGAACGACCCGCGTACCACCCTGGCCCTGATCGCCGAGAAC
>JANOOM010000054.1:0-2985 GCA_031421335.1 Armatimonadota bacterium | reverse complement strand
GAAACCCGCCCGGCTGACCTGGACCGTCACGGCCCCCAGTGCCATCGCGGCGACCGGCACACCGCCCGTCCCCATCCAGCTCACAGCCTCAAGCGGGGGCCTATCCGACGGCGTGGAGGAACCAATCCCGCTGCTGCCGCACGGCGTCGTCCAGAACCTCTGGCACTCGGGGACACTGCTCCGTAGCGTCTCCCAGTCCGTAACGCTGGACCCATCGGCCATCCTGGGCGGGAGCAGGCTCACGGTCCGGCTCGCGCCCTCCATCAGCACGACACTGCTGCCGGCCGTGGTCTGGATCTCGGGCTACCCCTACGAAAGCACGGATGCCACGGCCAGCACCCTGATCTGTGGCGCCGCCGTATTGGGGGCGCCCGGCTTGATCACGAACGCGAACACGCGGGCGCGGCTGCAAAATGTCGCCACACGCTCGGCGTTGCGCCTGGTCCGCCTGCAAAGTGACAGCGGTGGCTGGGGCTGGTTCTCCACCAGCAAGCCCGACATCTGGATGACGGCGTGGGCGGCCTGGGGACTGGCGTCGGGCCGCTCAGCTGGGTTCCCAATCCCGGCAAAGGTGCAGAAGGCCGCCGGAGAGAAGCTGGCTTCGCTTGCCAATAACGAGCGGGGCCACGGACACCCGGACGAGGCTTACGTTTCGATAGCCGCCCTCGCCCTGGCCTCGGGCGGCGACGCCAAAAACGCCCTCGCCAACCTGCACTGGCTCCAGGCCCGCTGGCGCGGTCCGAACGCCCTGCCCCAGCCGGCAGATTTAGCCCGCGCCGCTTTGGCCGAGCAGGCTTTGGGCGGCGAGGAGGCCGGCGAAGCGCAGACGCTGATGCGCCGGCTCTGGGACGTGGGCCGTCAGACCGGCACTCTCGTTTCCTGGACGAGTGGCGGGCACCGGACGGCAGACGGGGCGGGGACCGAGCTGCCCGATGCCGACGCGACCGCCTGGGCCTTGCTGGCAGGCGAGACGATCACGCCGGACGACGCCCGTATTGACGGCGCGGCCCGCTGGCTGATGACGGCCCGCAGCGGCAATCACTGGGCCAGTCCGACCCTCACGGCCGTTGCCGTGCGTGCGCTGGCCGTCTACGAGGCGCGCGGCGGCGAGGCCGCCCCGGACTTCCAGGCGCACGTCCTGGTCAACGGCCACGAGGTCAAAACAGTCCGCTTCACGCCGGCCTCGGTGGACCAGCCCGAGGTCTCCTTGGATATACCTGACACAGCCCTCCAAGCGGGCGAGAACACGGTCACGTTGCATAAAGAAGGATCGGGCCGCTTGTACTACTCGCTGGAACTGCGGCAGTGCCTCGCCCAGCCCGCACCCGATCTGCCGGTCCCGCTTCTCGCCCGCGTCTGGAACGCGGTGTTTCATCCCAAGGGGAATGACCCGCCGCCCGCCCCATCGGGCTTTCGGCTCCGGCGGACCTATCTTCGGACGACCAGCCGCCGCAACTGGCTCTGGGAGGACACCGTCCCTGCCCCCGACACGCGCCTGAATGCGGGTGAGGGCGTCCTGGTCCGGTTGATCATCAACGCCACCCGGCCCGCCGCCCGCGTGATCATCGAGGAACCCCTGCCCGCCGGCTTCCGGGTCGCCGAGGTGTCCGGCGAGGACACGGCAGACTGGTCCAACTGGTGGGACTACACGGACGTGCGCGACGACAGGGTGGTCTTCTTCATCTCGGACCTGACGCCGGGCCAGCACGAGATAGACTATCACTTGCAGGCGACGACGCCCGGCACCTACGACGTCATGCCGACGCAGATGGGCAGCGTGGTGGACCCGAGTTTGGCGGTTCTGGGCCGCCCGGCGCACATGACGGTAGACGCGAAGGATTAGAGATGTATGCCTCAAAACTTGTGGCGATCTTCGGCCCACTCTGGGCCGTTCTAGCGCTCTGAATGGTACAATGCGGGGTGGAGACGGACGATGGACGCAACCACAGAACGAAGCACTCAGATGAGCCTTCGCGTGAGCCGCGAGAGCAAGACACGAATCAAGTATGCCGCCGTCTCCGAGCAGAGCGTAAGCGGCTTCGCGGCCTCCGCCCTCGCCTGCGCGGCGGATGAAATATTGGAGCGTCACAACACCCCGGCTTTAGAGGACGAGGGGCGGGACTTCTTTTTGGCTCTCATTGACGCGGATGAAAAACCTTCGGGAAGCAGGCCGTTGGGTAAATCCGAGCCGGGCTTCTCGTGGTGATACTTGTGCGCTTAGCTAAGACGGGGTAAGAAGCCAAATAAGTCCCACAGTTCGACTATCTCACCCTCTCATGAGGTGACCCCTCTTGCCGATACCCTCATCCCTCCCGAAACACAGCAGCGCCGCCCGCCTCCGCCCCCTCGGCGGCGTGGCCGCATTGGGCGCGGCCCTGCTGCTCGCCGCCGGGCTGATGCGCCTGCACCCGCCCGCGCCCTCGGCGCGGACATTGGCGGCGTATGCGACCGACCTGTCCCAGAGGACGCCCAACCAGCGGTTCAACGCCCGGCGGGCGGCGGCGGCCCTGGACGGCGTCACAATCGGCCCCGGCAAGATCTTCTCGTTCAACCGGGCGGTGCGTGGGTGGAGCGCGGACCAGGGTTTTCTAAAAGCGCCGGTCTCCTACGACGGTGTCCTGGTGGACGACTACGGCGGCGGCGTCTGCGAGACCTCCACGACGGTTTACAATGTCGCCCTGCGCGCGGGCCTGCCGATCCTGGAGCGCCACGCGCATACCTTCGCGCCGGGGTATGCGCCACCGGGCCGCGACGCCGCCGTCGCCTACGCGGGCGTAGACCTGCGGTTTCGGAACCCTTACTCCCAGACGCTCACCCTGCGCGTCCGCCCCGAGGGGCACCGGCTGGTCTGCCGCATCGAGGCGTCGCAGCCTTTGAGCGGGGACGGGGCGCGGGTCGTCGTCCGCGCCGAAACGCTGGACCGGTTCGCCGCCGCGCCCGCCCCGGTCCGGCCTGGCGCGGGCGCGCGCCGCTCGCGCTGGCACC
>JANOOM010000053.1:0-1510 GCA_031421335.1 Armatimonadota bacterium | reverse complement strand
GTCCTCTTCACCGATCCCAGCGGCCTCGATCTCGATACAGTCTATGACTACCGCGTCCGGGCCATCGCCGCAGATGGCACCCCCTCCGATTATTCCAACACCGCCCTCGCCACGACCGCCCCGGTCAAGCCGATCAATCTGGCCGTGGCCTCGGTGGCCGGCTCCGACAGCAAGCTGGCGCTCTCCTGGACCGACAACGCGCGGCACACTTTGTATTTCCAGCTTTGGCGCAAAGGGCCGGGGCAGACCGCGTTCGGCCTGTTCGGCTACTGGGGCGGCGGCCAGGGCGGCGGGGCGACCGGCAAGGGCAACACGTTCTCCTACACCGATACGGGCCTGATTGTCAGCAGCACCTACGCCTACTACGTCGTGGCCGTCAACAGCGGCGGGGCGGGCGATCCTTCCGACACGGCGACCGGCACGACGCTGACAACGCAGGCCGCGCCGGTGGCTCCGAGTGTCGGGGGCAACGGGGGGTCCAGCGGTCCGACTGGGACGCTGGACCCGAAGACGACGATCCGGGCCTATGTCACCGACAACAGCACGAACGCGGCCAGCCTGACATTGCAGCGCCTCGACGCGGACGACCCGAGCAGCGTGTACACGACGTTGCAGATGTTCGCGGTGACGCCGGGGGGGAGCACGTTCCACGATTACTACGATGCGGGCCTGACCGTGGACACGGCTTACAGTTACCGGGCTTACGCCAGCAATATCAAGGGGGACTCGCCCTACTCGAACATCCTGACCGCCGCCACCGTCCCACTCAAGCCGATCTCATTGCAGGCGACCCCGCGGAGCGACACGAAGGTTCAACTCTCCTGGGCAGACGGCGCGCGCCACACTTTGTACTTCCAGCTTTGGCGCAAAGGGCCGGGGCAGACCGCGTTCGGCCTGTTCGGCTACAGGGGCGGCGGCCAGGGCGGCGGGGCGACCGGCAAGGGCAACACGTTCTCCTACACCGATACGGGCCTGATTGTCAGCAGCACTTACGCCTACTACGTCGTGGCCGTCAACAGTGCTGGTAACAGCGACCCCTCCGACACTGCGACCGCGACGACGTTCCCGTCGAACCCGCCTGGAGCGCCCACCGACCTGCGCGCGGCGGGCGCGGCCCACCCGAGCCAGGTCAATCTGAACTGGCTGGACAACAGCACTACCGAATACGGCTTCATCGTCGAGCGTCAGGCGGAGAACGAGTCCGTCTTTTCCGTCCTGCCCGGCGCGAACCCCGGCGACCCCACCGTGGGACCGCAGCCCGGCACCGGGCGCGTCTATTTTAGCGATAAGACGGCCGCGGATGACACCACCTACGCTTACCGTGTTAAGGCGACTAATCCTGCCGGTGACTCGGCTTACAGTAATACGATCTCTGCGACCACCGCGCCAACCGCGCCGACCGGGCTGAGTGCGGCCGCTGTCGCGGGCACCAATGACCGGGTCAAGCTGACCTGGACCAGCAGCAGCAAGCACGAAGACGGCTTCTACATCTACCGGGAGGGGCCGGGCG
>JANOOM010000052.1:0-2780 GCA_031421335.1 Armatimonadota bacterium | reverse complement strand
CCTTGTTGCCGCACCCCGGTTGGGTTCGGTGGCGTGGGCTATGGGCTCCCGCCCCCCCGTGAGGGGGGTGCGGTGCGCCCCACCCATCGGCGCGCCGCCTCCAGGCATGCCGCCTCCGGGCATCCCCCCGGTCGGCACGTTCGGCCCGCCGCCCGTCGGCATCGGCATCCCCTGTGGCGCGGCGGGCGGTACCATCGGCCCGCCCCCCCCAAATTGCGCCCACGCCGCCGTGCTCAGGGCTGTGCCCGCCAGAAGCGCAGCAGCCAGTGTCTTGATACTCCGTGTCATAAAATCAAGCAAGGAGACTGCTTGCCTTTAGGCAGCAGAGGAATTGCTTCCTGTCTGCCGAAGGCTCTGTTCCTTGTCCTTTCTGTGGTATAATAAGGCTGGTCGCAAGGCACACGCTCAAACGAGCAGGAACGGTTACAAAACGGCCATCTTCACAAGTTGATACATCGGTTGCGGCAACTCAATACGTTTTGCCGTGTAAAGTCTCGAGACGTATCTGTTTTGGCCTTCGGGCCTCTCAGAGGGTCTAATTCCCTTCGGGGAATATGGACACGGGCGAATGTAAGAGCGCCTAAAGTCGCACACGCCTAGCGTGTAGTGGCAAAGCCGTCTCCTTTAGGGGGGGTTACTTACATGTGCTGTCCCTCCGCCTGTTATACGATGCCCGTTCCGCCTTTGTTCGCCCCACGCGCCCTCTGTTCCTCCCACATCCTTTGCTCCTCATGTTTTTGCGTCCTCTGGACAGTGAAACTCTTCGGCGCCTCGCCCCACTAAAACCTTAGGTTTCAAGTCCATTCCCTCAAGGCTTGCCCTAGGGTGACGCCCCCGAGGCGCCGAAGCCCCGGTGTCCAGGGGCCAAGCTGCCCCAGCCATGGCCGGGGCGCGTCATTTGGCTCGCCTGCGGTACAATACAGCTTGACGACATCCGGCTCACGCGCTCTCTCCTGTGGTCCGAGGTCAAGACCGAACTGGTGCGCGACTTCCAACAACAGGGGCAGAAGCCGAAGGGAGAAACCAATCCAATGTCACCCAAATACATCCTCGCCCTAGACCAGGGGACCAGCAGTTCGCGGGCTGTCCTCTTCGACCACGCTGGCCGCGTCGTCCGAAAACGCGCCCAGGCTCTCCCCCAGATCTACCCGGCGCCGGGCTGGGTGGAGCACAATGCCGAAGACATTTGGAGCAGCCAGGTCAATGTCGCCGTCCAGGTCCTCCAGGACCAGGGCATCACTCTGGACGACATCGCCGCCGTCGGCATCGCCAACCAGCGCGAAACGACCGTTCTGTGGGACCGAGCGACCGGCACCCCCCTCGCCAACGCCATCGTCTGGCAGGATCGGCGCACGGCGGGCGACTGCGACGCGCTCGCGCGGGCAGGGTGGGGGCCGACCGTCCGGGCCAAGACTGGGCTGGTCCTGGACGCCTATTTCAGTGGGACAAAGCTTAAATGGCTGCTGGACCATGTCCCCAGTGCGCGCAAGCGGGCCGAGAATGGCGACCTGCTGTTCGGCACGGTAGACACGTTTCTGCTCTGGCGCCTCAGCGGCGGGGCTGTTCATGCCACCGACTATTCCAACGCCAGCCGCACCTTGCTGTTCAACATCCACACCCTGGACTGGGACGACGATCTGTTGGATCTTCTCGACATCCCGCGTTCCCTGCTGCCGACCGTCCGCCCCAGCAGCGCCGTATACGGCCAGGTGAAGCCCGGCCTGCTCGGCACGGGCGGCGGCGCCCCCATCGCGGGCATGGCCGGCGATCAGCAGGCCGCCACCTTCGGCCAAGCCTGCTTCGACGCGGGCCAGGTCAAGAACACCTACGGAACCGGCTGCTTCCTGCTGATGAACACGGGCGAGACGCCCATCGAGAGCAAAAACGATCTGCTGACCACCATCGGCTGGGGCCTTGACGGCCGCGTCACTTACTGCCTCGAAGGGTCTGTCTTCGTCGCGGGCGCGGCCATCCAGTATCTGCGTGACGTCCTGCGAATTATTGACACCGCCGCCGAGTCCGAGGCGCTTGCGCTCTCCATCCAGACCACCGGTGGCGTCTACTTCGTCCCCGCCTTCGTCGGCCTGGGCGCTCCTTACTGGGACCCCTATGCACGCGGCGCCCTGCTGGGCCTGACGCGCGGCAGCGGCCGGGCGGAGATCGCCCGCGCCGCCCTCGAATCCGTCGCCTACCAGACGCGCGACCTGCTTGCCGCCCTGACCGCCGACAGTGGCGCCCCCCTCGCCGATCTGCGCGTGGACGGCGGCATGGTCGCAAACAGCTTCCTGATGCAGTTCCAGGCCGATATCCTCGGCGCCCCCGTCGAGCGCCCACGCGTCGCCGAGACCACCGCCCTCGGGGCGGCCTCCCTCGCCGGGCTGGCCGTCGGCTTCTGGAAAGACACTGCCGAACTCAAAGCCAACTGGGCCTTAGACCGCCGCTTCGAGCCTGCCATGGGCGTCTCGGAGCGCGAAAAGTCCTACGCCGGCTGGAAACGCGCCGTCGCCCGCGCCCAGGCGTGGGAACAGCCGTAGGGGCGCTGCTTGCTGCGCCCTCTTCCTCTTGCTGCGCCCTCTCTCCCCGTTCCTTGCTTTCCCGCCTCGCTTCCTGTATAATGTCCCTATCCGAACCCCCCGCACGCACCGAAAGACCCCCGCACCATGACCGAACTCCTTTGGGTTGGCAAGTACGATAAAACGACCGGCAAAAAGGTCGCTCCCCAGCGCATCGCCCTCCCCTTCCAGACCATCGAGACCGTCAACGAGAGTGCCGCCGACCGT
>JANOOM010000051.1:0-1584 GCA_031421335.1 Armatimonadota bacterium | reverse complement strand
TGGCGTCCTTCGGCACGCCAAGCGTTGCGTAATAATCCTGCTTTGCTGCCACGTCAGCCCTCGTTCCCGGCGCTGGACCCCGTGCAAGGGGTCGAAAAGAAAAAGCGCCCGCCTCCTGGCGGAGCACGGACGCTTTTGACTGGAAGGCCTGTGTTACGAGGCCTTCTTCTTCTGCTCCGGCACTTCCTCAAACTCGGCGTCCACCACGTTGTCGCCAGGCTTGCCGCCTGGACCGGCGTCCCCGGTCGGGGCACCGGCCTCGGGCGCGGAACCCTGCGCCTTGTAGACGGCCTCGCCGATCTTCATGGCGGACTGCGTCAGCTTGTCGCTGGCGGTCTTGAGGACAGCCGGGTCCTGGCCCTCCATCGCCGTGCGGGCGTCGTTCACGGCGGCCTCGGCCTCGGCCTTCACTTCCGCTGGAACCTTGTCGCCACCATCGACCAGGGCCTTCTCGACCTGGTGGATCATGGCCTCGGTGCTGTTGCGCGCCTCGACCTGCCCACGCCGGGCCTTGTCGGACGCTGCGTTGGCCTCGGCCTCCTTGACCATCTTCTGGATCTCGGAGTCCGACAGGCCGCCGCTGGCCTGGATGCGTATCTGGTGCTCCTTGCCGGTCGCCTTGTCCTTGGCTTGCACCGACACGATGCCGTTGGCGTCGATGTCGAACGTCACCTCGATCTGTGGCACGCCGCGCGGGGCGGGCAGGATGCCTTCCAGGTTGAAGTCGCCCAGTAGCTTGTTGTCTGCCGCCATCTCCCGCTCACCCTGGAAGCACTTGATGGTCACCGCGCTCTGGTTGTCGTCGGCGGTGGAGAACACCTGGCTCTTCTTGGTCGGGATCGTGGTGTTGCGGTCGATCAGCCGGGTGAACACGCCGCCCAGCGTCTCGATGCCCAGGGACAGGGGCGTCACATCCAGCAGCAGCACGTCCTTCACGTCGCCCTTCAGCACCGCACCCTGGACCGCGGCGCCGATGGCCACGACCTCGTCCGGGTTCACGTTGCGGGCCGGGTCACGGCCGAAGAACTGCTTCACGGTCTCGATGACCTTGGGCATGCGGGTCATGCCGCCGACCAGGATCACCTCGTTGATCTCGCCCGCCGTCACGCCGGCGTCCTTCAACGCGGCCCGGCACGGCTCCAGCGTGCGCTGGATCAGGTCATCGACCAGGCTCTCCAGCTTCGCGCGGGACAGCTTCATGACCATGTGCTTCGGCCCGCTGGCGTCGGCGGTGATGAAGGGCAGGTTGATCTCCGTCTCCTTGCTGGACGACAGCTCGATCTTGGCCTTCTCGGCGGCTTCCTTCAGCCGCTGGAGGGCGAGCTTGTCGGAGCGCAGGTCGATGCCCTGCTCCTTCTTGAACTCGGAGGCGAGCCAATCGATGACGCGCTTGTCGAAGTCCTCGCCGCCGAGGAAGGTGTCGCCGTTGGTCGACAGCACCTCGAACTGCTGCTCGCCGTCGACCGCCGCGATCTCGATGATCGAGATGTCGAAGGTGCCGCCGCCGAGGTCGTACACCGCGATCTTCGAATCCTTCGGCTGTTTGTCGAGACCGTAGGCCAATGCCGCCGCGGTCGGCTCGTT
>JANOOM010000050.1:0-13785 GCA_031421335.1 Armatimonadota bacterium | reverse complement strand
GCGGGAGGGTGGGCTGAGAAGGTGATTGGGGGGTTTGTCGGGATGATTGTGGAGTGTGCCGGTCAAGAGGGCGCGGTCAATCCAGGAAAGTCCCATGACCACCCTCCCGCTCACCCTCCCGCTCACCCTCCCGTTGTACCCGCTGCCGAGGCCCTGCGAGCAGGGGCGGGAGGGTCGGCGCGCGCGCCGGGGTGGGTTTCCAGCGCCACCCACGCGATCAGCGCATAGTAGCAGACCACCAGCGGCACGGGCGGCGGGGCGACGGCGCGGAAGGCCCAAGCCGACCCGCCGAAGGCCCGCACGACCCACAGAACACGGCCGATCCCCCAGCCCGCCCCCGTCAAAGCCCACAGCCCCGCCACATGACAGACTCCCAGCAGCAGGATGCCCAGAAATCCCAGAGGAATCAAGATGAACAAAGCCGGGACGACCACAAGGTTCGCCAGCCAGCCGGTGAGGGAAATCTCGTCGTAGGAGGAAGCAACGATCGGCAGCGACCCGAGCTGTGCCAGGCACGACAGCCCCAGCCCCTCCAAGGCCCACAGGACGCCCTGTGCGGCCCACGGCGGCCGAATGCGCCCGATGACCCGAGGGCGCCAGAAGCCGTCCCACAGGGGCAGGAGCAGCGAGAGCGTCAGGATAGTCAGGAAGGACAACTGGAAGCCGGGTTCGAGCAGGGCCGTCGGCTGGAGGAGGAGGATCAGGAGGGAGGCCGCCGCCACGGTCGTCGGCCCATCCGGCTCGCGCTCGAACAGGACCGCCCCGAAGTAGAGCGAGGCCATGATGACCGCCCGCACCACGGCGGGCCGCCCCCCGCAGACCAGCGCGAACAGCACGAGGCAGAATATCAAAAGCACGGCCTGGAGCTTGCGCGGCAGGGTCAAACGACGGCCCAGCATTTCCAGCCAGAAGTCCAGTATGCCGACGTGCAGCCCGGCCGAGGCCATGATATGGACGGTGCCGGTGTGAACGAAGTCCGCGAGCAGGTCCGGGGCCAAGTCCGTCCGGCGCCCGATCAGCACCCCCGACAGCACGGCCGCCTCGGTCGGCGGCAGCCCGTCATGCAGCGCCCTCAGCACGCGCCGCCTCACCAGGGCGGCGAGGTGCAGGAACGGGTTCAGCCGGCTCGCCCCTAGTTCCATGACCGCGCCGGGCCGGTTCACCCGAAGCTCCGAGTAGACCGCCCGCCGCGCCAGATAGTCTTTCCAGGAGAACGCGCCCGGATTGGAGGCGCCCGGCGGCGTTTCCAAAGTCCCCTCCAGCCGCACCCGGTCTCCGTAGTCCAGCGCCCGCCCCGCCGTCACCGCCACGTCGCCGGTGACGAGCGCCGTCCGCCCGGATGTTTTGATGTCCTCGGCGCGCAGCAGGAACGTCCACCGGCCCCCGCGCCGCGCTTCCGGGTCGCTGATGACCGTGCCGGTGATTGTCACCGGCGCGGGCTTGTCCGCCCACCGCGACACGTCCGAAGCCGCCACCGCCTGGAACGAGGCCAGCCGCAGCGCCCCCGCGCACAGCCCCAAGAGAAGCAGCCCGGCGGCGAAAAAGAGCGGGCGGCGGCCCAGCAGCAGCGCGGCCAGCCCCGCCAAGGCCAGCCCGAGCGCGGCGATTATCGGCAGCCACCCCGCCGCGCTCGTCCCGATGCCGATGGCGAACGCCACCGCCCAGACCAGAAGCGGCCGGTGCTGAATCTGCAAAGCGCCCTCCGTGGACGTTCACCCCTAAGCCTTCGTCGCCCTGTTCATCCCCTCTTCCGCCATCGCCTGCTCCTCCGCCGGGTCAAGCTTGGCGGCTTCCCGCTCCAGCCGTTCCTTGTCATAAGGGCGATGCCGCGCCACGAAAGCGGCGATTTCTGTGACTTCTTGGGGCGAGAGTTGGCTGATCGCGGCCTTGATCTCTTCAACAGTCATAGTATTGTCCAACCCGATGCCACCGCACGGCTACCACCTGCGAACTCCGCGCGCCCGTGCCGCGTCACAGCGGGCGGGCCAGGCCCGCCTCGTACTCTCGGTCCACCTCGGCCAAAAGCGCATCCAGTCGGCCCGCGTCCAGGTCGTCCTCGATCTGCTCATCCCATGCCCGCGCGTCCTGCGGTTGACTGGCGGCGGTTCCGATCTCTGTGACACGCATAGCGCTATTGTCCCCAGTGCCACCCATGCTAGGCGGCTTCCTGTGACTGCATCAGGTGCCGGAGCGCCTTGTTCACCGCTTCCGCAGTCGGGTAAGCTTTGGCGACGTCGGCGTCCAGCAGGACGAAGTTCGTGCCGGAACGGTACTGCGCCAGGTACTTGCCCCGGACGCCGTTCTTCAGGGTCGCCGCGTCGTACTCGGGCCGCAGTTCATCCTCAAAATCGGCCTCGGATTGTGCCTCGCTGAGAGATTCACTCATTGTCTTCACAGAGGGCCATGAGGGGGGCTAAAGATACTCCATCGCCGCAGACCAGTAGCAGTTCTCGCCGACAGCCGAGGGGTCCCGGCGGCCCATGTCGCGGAGCGCTTGCTCGACGAGTGATGCAGGAACATTGCCCTCATATAGTTCTCCGTCTTTTCCTGCGCTAAACTGGTACGTCTCGACCGTTTCCTGGAAGATTAGAATGCACTCCGCTAGCTGCGACACGCTGGAATTCACGAAATAGGCCACATCAAAGCGGCGCTCGTGGTTGAGGAGAACGACGCGCTCCTGGTTCGCCAGGTCTAAACAGACCGGGTTGCCGCCCTCGTCTGACCCGAACATCAGGTAGGAGGCAAGGCGCTCGCGGTCGCTGTCGTTCCAGTAACTGACATCGTTTGGGCCGTAGACGTCATAAACCTTTCGCAGACCCTCAGCGAGATGGCCAAAGGAAAGCCCCCCCGCGTCCGGCATTCCGGTCTCGACCAAGAACCGGGACGATGCTTGGGAAAGTCTGTCGTCCGGCGCCGGCAGCCTGACGAAGAAGAACATCTCCCCCAGGCCGGTGCGGGCCAGATAATCCTCCCACCTGTCGGCGAAGCTGGCTTCCAATGGGTTTCCTCACGATATTCACTGTCTACGGCATACTGTCAGATGGGGCACCGGTCTCAGTACCGACGGCGTGGGGCATGACCCGCGTTTCCATTCGCGCAAGGCTCAATCCGTCGTGCCGATGCGTGCAGTTCCCACGCCGCCTGCACTTAACCGAGCTAGCACAATCCATGCCAAAGAGGGCCTTATGAGCCTCGGGGCTAAAATAAGACTGTTTATTTCGCGCCGGGCGGTACGCGGCTCACCCTACGGTGGATTTTTGGCGGGCGGCGGGGGGAACGAGGGGACGTGACGCTCTGCCTTTTGCCCTTTTCACCGGGCGGGCAGCTTGCAGCGGGTAGCGGGCGATGAGCACGTCGGCGCTCAGGTTAAACTGGGAGTTCAGGCGGCGTATCATCGCCATAGTGAGGGGCCGCCGGCCGTCCAGGACATCGCCGGTCCGCGCGCCGGTGCCGAGGATCGGCTCCAGGTCGCGGCGCGAAAGTCCGCGCTTCTCCATCTCGTACTCGATGGCTGCGAGGGGGCTGGGCGGCCCGATGGGGCAGTGCTTCGCTTCATATGCCTCGACGAGCGTCGCCAGGACGTCCAGGCGGTCGAAATCGTCCGTGCCTTCCTGCGCGTTAAAAAGACGATTGATCTCCGCCAGGGCCGCCTTGTAATCTTCTTCGGTTTTGATGGGCTTGATGGTCATCATGTCCCCTCCTCGGGGGTCTCATCCCAGTTCCACGGTCTCAGCGTCCACCCTGTCGTACTCAGCGTGTGTGCCGATGAACTTGATGAGGACGATCTGGGCGCGGTAGGATATGGCAACGATCAGGCGGTGATCGTTGCCCTTGATGTTGAACACCACCCGGTTGTTGCCCAGGATGCTGGCGTTGCCGTAATCCGCCTTGACGTCGTGCGGTGTTCCCCATCCCGCCCGGTGTGCATCTGCCAGCCATGCCCGAAGCGGCTCCTCCGCGTCAGCGTGGCGCTCCTAGAACTCGCGCAGTGGAGGGACCGCTATCACTCTCATCCCGAGGCCCCTTCCGGCGACGCGGCGGCACGTCTCTCAGTCCTCAGCCATTGTACCTTGTTTCGCCTGAAATGGGAGGGCATTGCCGGCGCATCAGGCGATCTAGCCCACTCCCGCGCGGCACAAATCGCACAGGGCCGCCGCTTCGCCCCCGCCGCCGCCCACATCCGCCCCGGCCTCGGCGGGCGCGGCCAGGGCGCCGCAGCGGGCGCAAGGGGACCAGCCCGCGCGGCGCTTCCACTCGGCGGCGCGGGCGGCGTGCAGCATGACGGCGCGGATGCGCCCGCGCAGGGCCTGCTCGGTGATGGCTGAAAGCGCGACCTCGATGCGCGCAGTCGCTTCTTTGGGGAGGGCGATCCGGGCAAGCTCGGCGGCCGTGGGGGCCGGCGGCGGGGCGGCGGGGGCCTTGATTTTGTCGCGGGACAAACCGCTCGCCTTGAAGCGGATATCGGTCAAGACGCGCCCGCCCAGCTTGCTGTTTAAGCGGCGCAGCATGTCTTCTTTGAGCAGCGTCAATTCGTTGGCCCAGACGCTGTTCTTGGCGCGCACGATCAGAACGCCGTCGCGTACGGCCTCGACCTGGGTGACGCCCGCCACCTGCGGGCCGACGACCGTGGCCCAGTGGACTTTGGCGAGGTGCGGGCGCAGAATCTGGGCCAGCTCTTGCGACTGCAAGAAGCCACTGACGGCGCTCGACGCGGGCGACATGCCACGCGTCCTTCTCGGGGCCTGCGGGTCTCTCACTGTTTGGACACCTCCCCATCGGTGACGGAATAAACGGTGGCGCGCTCCAAAACGGCGGGCGAGAAGGCGCGCAGGTTGGTGCAGGAAAGGAACGTCTGCGAGCCGGCCTGCGCGGTCAAGTCGAACAGCAGGCCGCGCCGGGCGTCGTCGAGGTCCGAAAGCACGTCGTCCAGGAGCAGCAAGGGCGGCTCGCCGACCAGCTCCTCGATGAGCTGCCGCTCGGCCAGTTTCAGGGACAGGGCGACCGTCCGCTGCTGGCCCTGTGACCCGAACAAGCGGCAGTCCGACCCGTTCACCAGAAAAGTGATGTCGTCGCGCTGCGGTCCGCGCACGGTGACGCCGCGCGCCGCTTCCTCGCCGGCGACCGAGGCCAGTTCCTGTAGAAACCGCTCTTGAATGGCGGACGCTTCCGAAAGGCCGTCAATCGGGAACGAAGGCAAATAAGTGACTTGCAGCTCGTCGCGCTCATCGCTCAGGGTGCGGTGCGTTTCCGAGGCGAGCTGGGCCAGGCGCTCCAGGAACAAGAGGCGCCGCTCGATGAGCCGCGCCCCATGCTGGGCCAGGCCCTCATTCCAGGCCGGCAGACTCTCGCGGGCCGACCCGGAGATCCGCCCGTCGCGCAGGTCGCGCAGGAGCCGGTTGCGCTGCTCCAAGGTCTTCCGGTACGACCCGAGCGCGAGGACATAGCGCGGGGAAGTCTGGGCGATCTCTAGGTCTAGGAACCGGCGGCGGATGGACGGCTCGCCCCGAATGATCTCCAAATCCCCACTGTCGAACAAAACAGCGTTGAGCTGACCGATGACCTCGGAAAGGCGCGTGTGCTTGACGCCATTGATGCGGGCACTCTTCTTTTCGGATTGCGACAGGGCCATCTCGATCTCGATGTCACTGGTCTTCTCCCGGATGACATCGGCGGTGATTCGGGCGGCGGGCGCCCCGAACCGGACCAGCTCGATATCTTTGCCGGCCCGCGACGACTTGCTGGTCGCCAAGATGTAGAGGCTCTCCAGCAGGTTGCTCTTGCCCTGGGCGTTGCGCCCGACGAAGATGTTCAGCCCCTCCCCCGGCTCGATGCGGAGTGTCCCGTAGTTCCGAAAGTTTTCCAGTTTGAGAGATGTGACGTACATGGCATAGGACTCTTCTATCTTTAACATAAGAGTCTAAATTCTTATAGTAATAGTAGTAGGTGTGTGACTCATCTGTGACTCAGCGGAATCGCGCAAGACCGTCTTGCCTGAAATGAGGTTTTTTCGCCTTGCTTCGGCGGATTTCTTCAGTGGGCGCGGCGATTACTGCCCAAAACCGGCCCGTTTCGCGCAATGCACTGAGTCACAATCACCTGTGACTCAGCTGTGACTCAAGGCTCGATTTTGTGACTCTGTGACTCAGTGCGATTCGCTGAGTCACATTGTAGGGTCGTTGAGTCACGCTATGTCACAGTTGAGTCACAGGTGATTGTGACTCAACTCGGAACCTAACCCCGGCGCGAGCGCCGACCCTAGCGCCACTGCACCCGACTCTCGGTTAGGGAAGGGTGAAGAAGGGCGCGATCGAAGCAGAAGGGCGCGATGAATCGCGCCCCTACACCGTCACCTCGTAGGGGCGGGGGACCCCCGTTCCACTTCCCATTCGCGCCTTCTTTCATCCGCGCCTTTCCTTTTGTTGGCCCTGTGTCACTGCTTGTGTCACACGCTATGTCACAGCTTGTGACACTGTCCATGACACTAACCCCCACGCTCGATCTCCTGCCGAATCTTGCCGATCAGTGACAGAATCTGGGGGTCGTCCTCGATCTCCTTCTGGAGCCGCGTCGCCCCGTGGACGATGGCCGTGTGGCTCTTCAAGCCGAACGTCGTGGCCAGCGCGGACAGCGGCACGCCGCCGATCTCCTTGGTCAGGTACATCGCCACTTGACGCGCGAATCCGGCGTCGCCGTGCAGGCGCGTCGCCCGGTTGCTGCGCCCGCCCCCCGCCAAGATCTGCTCACGCGCGACGCCCATCTGGGTGGCCACAGCGTCTATGATGCGGTCTACGCCCGGCCCGCCCGCGCTCATCGGTGGGCGCGGCAGGAAGGCGAAGGCGCCGCTGTCGCGCGGCGCGTGGTCCTCAGGATGGGCGGAAGCGGTCTCGCGGGCCAGCGGTGTCTGCTTGACGTAGTAGGAGCTGAGGACGTCGGAGGCGAGCTGCTTGGTGACGGGGCTGCGGGCCAGCGAGGCGTAGGCCATCAGCTTAATTAACGCGCCTTCAAGGGAGCGGATGTTGCTCTGGATGAGGTTCGCCATGAACGTGATGACGTCATCGGGCACCAGCAGGTTTTCTAAGATGGCCTTGCGCTGTAGGATGGCCTCGCGCATCTCAAGCTCGGGCGGGGCGATGTCAGCGACCAGGCCGCACTCGAACCTTGATTGAAGCCGCTTGTCCATCGCCTTCAGCTCGCGCGGCGAGCGGTCGCTGGTCAGGACGATCTGTTTATTCATCTGGTGCAGGACGTTGAAGGTATGGAAGAACTCTTCCTTGGTCTGCTCTTTCGAGGCCAGCATCTGGACGTCGTCGACGAGCCACACGTCCACGCTGCGGTAGGCCCGCCGGAAATCTTCGGTGCGCTTGTCCCGGATGGCGGCGACGTAATGGTTGGTGAAGGTCTCGCCGTTGACATAGGCCACGCGCGCCTGGGGCAGTGTGAGCCGGATCTGGTGGCCGATGGCGTGCATCAGGTGGGTGTTGTGCTCCCAGAACGTCGAAAGGAAGGTGCAATAGTCCGGCACCTCCACGGCGACCGTCGCTTCCACCCCAGCGGACTCGATAGTAGTGACCCGCTCCCAGCGCATCCCGAAGGGGGCCTCTCGGTGCCGCCACAGTTCCCGGTCGGGCAGATCCTGGTCCATTTGTTCCGCTACCTGCCGGACGCGCTCCACGGCTTCTTCCTTGCCGAAGATGCCGACGACCGAGGCGAACTTGACGACCTCGGCAGGAGCATCAATGGTGAACGCCCAGGCGACCTGCGACCCGCGGGCGATGCGCCCCAGTATGCCCAGCTTGAGCAGGAGTTCCTGCACATCGCGCACGAGCTTTTCCGAAGCCGAACAAAACCCGATTTCGGCACGAGGAGCGTCCGCGGACCACCCGCCTGCCGAGAACAGGCGCGACAGGAACAAGCGCAGCAGCTCCGGCGGCAGGCGGAAGACGGCAAAAGGGACGCGCCTTTCGCCCGCCGGCCCTGTCAGGCCGTGCTGCCGCCGGAAAGTGTCTGTCTCGGCCCGAGGCGCGCATTCTCCATCACCGACAAGACACGCCAGCAGCTCGACCTCGTGCTCCGGCAGCGAGACCGGGGCGCCGAACGCGGGCAGGCACTCGGGTACGGCGACCAGATCGCCCTCACGGATCTCTGCCAACGCGGTCCAGCCGCCCACCCGAATCAGTTCATACTTCTTTCCCCACCGCTTGACCCCGCTTGCGGCCCACAGCGGGTGCTGCGCGTTGCGGACGATGCGCCGCCCGCTTTCCGTCTGGACCGCGAAGACCGGCTCGACCGCGTTGAACTCCGCCCGTGCTGGGACAGCCCGCAGCTCCTCTTTCGCCAACGTCAGCAGGGAGAACTCGGTCCCGACCAGGGACCCCGCCTGCACCCGGCGGCCGTCGGCCAGGTGCAGGAACTCCGAGGCGGCCACGCACTTGCCCAGCCCCGGACTGCCGTACAAAAACAGCGGGTTATACATCTTGCCGGGGGCATCGGCGACGTGGGCGGCGCCCGAGTGGGCCAGGCGGTTGGATTTTCCGACGACGAAGTTATCGAAGGTGTAGCGCGGGTTGAGCGGGGAGGCAACAAGCTCGGCCGTCAGCGCGTTGCGCCCGCCGCGCCCGATTCCGTTTCCCACCCCGACGGCGCCCCCGGTGCTGCCGCCATCGGCGCCGTCGGGCGTCAGGACGAGGGAGGACTGGCCGGCGAGGACGGGCAGCCGCGAGCCGAGCGGGGAGGCATCGGGCGCGGGCCGGGGCAGGGGCGCGGCGGCCTGCTGCAAGGGCAGGGGTTTTTCGCCTAAAAGGGGCTGCACGTCCGGGGTCGAGATGACGAACCTGACCTGGACGGTGGGCACGTCCAGATACTGCGCCAGGTGCAGAGCCAGGGTTTGGGCGTACTTCGTCTCGACGAAGGTCCGGGCGAACGACGACGGCGCGCCCAGGACGACCACGGGCGGGCCGGGCGGGGGACTGTAGGAGAGTGGCCTCAGCGGGCGCAGCCAGTTGCCGATGGTCTGCTTATTGACTGACCCGGCCAGGGCGCGCAGGGTCCGCTCCCAGGCGCGGCGCAGTGCCGTCAGGCTCTCCTCCTCGCCCAGTTCCAGCTGCTGGTCTCGGAAGATTTGGTCCTTGACAGTCTGGTCGGGGGCGTCGTCGCTGGGTGTCGAGTAGCTGGTCACGGGTTTCCTGGAGAAGAGCGAAAGAACAATAAGAGAAGAGACAACGAAAGGAGGCGGCCATTTCGATTCCGAAATCGCCGCCCCGTCGCGCTCCATTATACCGCAATTCGCGCCCCCCGGCAAGGCGGCTTTTCCGCCCCTCCCCTTGCCACGCCGCGGTCTTGACCCCGGTGGGGAAGTCGCTTATAATAAGCGCATGGATACTTTCCCACGCGAAGACGGCGCGCTGATCGCGCTGCATGAGGCGACGGCGGGTGGGGTGATGCTCGGCTCCCGCCTGGTCATCCCCACCGGATACGCCGGAGTCGTCGTCAAGGACGGCAAGCCGCTGGACACGCTGGCGGCGGGCGACCACCTGCTGGAACCCGGCCTGCTGCCGGGCCTGATGCAGAGTGTCCGGGGGCGGGGTGCGGCGGCGCGGGATCCTTCGGGGGCAGTCCTGCCCGCCGCCGTCTTCCTGGTGCCGGTGGGGACGCCCACCGTGCTGCCCTGGCGCAAGCAGGCCATCCTCTCCAAAAGCGTGGCCTATGGCCTGACTTACACGGCGCTTGCGGGGCGCTGCGAGGTCCAGGTCACCGGCCCGACCCGTTTCTGCGGCGCCGTTTTCGCGGCGGGGAGCAAGGCGCTGTCGGCAGGGGAAGCGTCGCCCGCCCAGGTCGCGGCGGCCTTCCTGAGCGGCGGGGTAGGGGCGCGGGCGGGCGAGGCCGTCCAGGGGATGGGCCTGCCGCCCGACCAGGCGATGCGGGCGCGCGAGGCCATTCGGTCGGCGGCGGGCCAGGCGGCGGCGGAGTGGCTCGCGGGCGCGGGGGTATTGTGTACGCTCTTCGACCTTGATTCGGTGGCCGAGCCGGACCGGACGCCCTGCGCCGGGTGCGGCTCCCAGGTCGCGCCGACCGGCTACGGCGTCTTCCACCGCACCATCAGCCTGCTCTACATTCGGTTCACGGCCAAGAAAGAGGGGAACTTCTGTGTCCCTTGCGCTTGGAAGATCGGCGGGGGCTACAGCGGCGCGACGCTGGTCTTAGGATGGTGGGGGCTGATTGGCCTGGTCACGACGCCGGTCTACCTGGCGCAGAATCTGTACTACCTGACGCGGATCGTCTCAGGTCCGAAGGCCGTGCCGAGGCAGGGGCCGCCGGCCCCCGTGGAAGAAGGGGTCTGACCATCCTCGCCGAGGGCGCTCTGGGAGCGCCCGTCACTCCGCCGCCCACGCCTTCGCGCCCGTGGGCGGGCCGATCTTCCAGGTCCCGTAGCAGTCCGTGCCGACGAACAGCTCGCGGGTGACGGGGTGGACGCGCAGGGCGCTCGCCATCTCGCCTCCGGAGACGCCCCCGGCGCAGCCGAAGGGATTCTGAGGCAGCCGTTCCGAGGTCCGGCCGCCATCTTTGGAGCGGGCGAAGCCGTTTGAGCGCTGGAATAACAGACCCGTGCCGTTCGCGCCGGCATAGACGATATCGGGGACGACGGGGTCCACGGCGACGGTGCTGGTCATGAAGCCGTCGCCGTGCTGGTCGCGCGGCAGGCGTCTCGTGATGTTGACCGGGGCGCAGGCCGGGCCGTCGCATTGGCAGAAGCTGTTATCGGCGGCGGCGGCGTAAATGCGGTCGTGAGCTTGGTCATAGCCCAGGTCGCGGACGTCGGCGGGCAGGGTCGCCGGCGTTTGCCAGGTCAGGCCCTTATCGCGGGAGCGGACGACGGCTTTGCCGCTACGTCCGTACAGGGCGCGGCCGCCGATGAGGCTGGCCGTGAAGATGCCGTCACAGCCGGCCATGGCCGCCCCGGTCCGTGCTGCGCTGGTTCCAGCAGAACAGGACTTTCGGGTCAACCGGATCGCCAAGTGAGACCTGGGCACCGGCCAGATTGACGGCCTTCTGCGTCGTCGTTTTGCCGCCATCGAAGGTGATCCAGAGGTTGTAGTCCTGGGAGCCGAAGTACAGCACGTCCGGGTTCTGGGCGTTGAAGTTGAACAAGCCGCCGGTCATGATCCCGTTGTTGTCGTTGTTGCCCCGGCGAAACATTGCGCCTACGTTTGCGGTCCGGGTGACGATGTCGCCCGGCCCGATGCCCCAAGCCAGGTTCGGGTCGGTGGGGTGCCAGGCGACGAGCCGCGCGCGGTCATTGCAGAGGATCTCCGGCGGTATCCACGATTGCGCCAGGTCTTTGCCGCTTTTGGCCCATATCGCGCCGCCGTCACGAAAGTAGTGGCGCTCGCCGTTGTCCTGCGGGTTCTGGCAGAGCAAGCGGCGCGGGTCGGCGGACTGACCTTGATCCGGTAGAAGGCGCTGATGCCGGTGTGTGGGATGGGCGCAAAAGTTTCGTCCGATTCGCGCGACAGCGAAAGCGTGTCCTGGGTGGCGACCAGAACCCCGCTCGGTCCCGCCGCATCCAAGCTGGAGAAGGTGCCCACCAAGTTGCGCTTGAACGTCCGACCGCCGTCGGTGCTCCTGTAGAACCCGCGATCACCAGCGATACAAATGGCCCCGTTTCCGGGGCTGATCTTGAGCAGGCGCGAACGTCTCGTGGACATCGTCGAGCCACGCCCTGCCGTCGCCCTCGATCAGGACGCCGACGGTGAAGAAGGCCGTCCAGGGCGGCAGCGTGACGGGCTTCGAGAACGCGCCCCAATCGCTGTCCCTTGGCGGTACTGGACTTGAATGAACTGGTTCTGCTTGCAGCCGGCCGCGAACGCCTGGACAAATACCTGCGCCTTCGCGGCCCCAGCCGTCTTGAACCAGCCCGCCAGCGTCCACGTCGCCGGACTTGCCACCCCCACTTGGGTCATGCCGCCGTTCTTGAGGACCCGCGTGAAGGGGTCGGCACCCGCCGCCCCGGCGAGTGTGAGCGCCAGAACGGCCCAGACGAGCGTTATCAGCAGTGCTGGGCGAGCCTCGTCGCCGTTCGTTTTGTCATTTTTCTACTCACTCTTGAGGCGTCAAGACGGGCACAGACAAGTGATTGAAATCACTCGCTGCGCGTCAGACCTGTCCAGGGGACAGTGAAACAGGGGACAGTGAAACAGGGGACAGAAGGGCAGCCCGCGGAGGCCCGTCCGTGAACCCGCTCCGAAAATCTGTTCACTTGTCCCTTGGACAAATCTTGCGCGGAGCGAGTGATTTCAATCGCTCGTCCTTTACTCGCCCGAACGCGCTGCCCGACCCGTCTCAGGCCGCAATCACTTCCCGCGCGGCGGCCAGTACGGCATCGTAGTCTGGCTCGCTGGCGATCTCGGGCACGAGTTCGACGTAGCGGATGACCCCGCCCTTGTCGGCGAGGTAGATGGAGCGCGACAGCAGGCCGAGTTCCTTGATCTGCGCCCCGAAGGCTTCGCCGACGGTGCGGTCCTTGTGGTCGGAGAGCATCTGGATGTTGTTCACGCCTTCCTCCTTCGCCCACCGGGCTTGGGCGAACGGCGTGTCGGCGCTCATGGTCACGACCTTGATCTTGTCGGTGGGCAGGGTCGCGACCTGCCGGTTGAACTTGCTGGTCTCCAGGGCGCAGACGTTGGTGTCAATGGAGGGAATTAGGATCATCAGAACAGCTTTGGTGCCATTCTCGCTCAGGTCATCCCAGCCGACGGTCTGGAGCGTGTCGGCTGTCTGGACGTGGAAGTCGGGGATGCGGTCGCCGACCTTCAGCTCCTGACCCACCAGGGTCAGCGGGTTGCCCTGCATCGTGATCAGGCCGGGGCGCTCGACTTGCGAGGTCATCGTCATTGGTGTGTCTCCTTCAAATGTGTGGTCTCTGGCCAAGTATACCCCGTATGCACTGCCGCCAAAGGAGAACGTGCGCCCAGCGTCGTATAGTGCCCCACCATGGTTAAATACGTCTTCTTCGACATCGGTGACGTGATCTTCGACGAGAACGCCCAGCATCAATGGCTGTTCCACGACCTGCTGCTGACTCTCCGGGCGCACGGCAGGGACGTCCGATGGGACGACTTCAATGCCACCCGCAAGCGCTTGACCGCACTGGGGCCGAACCCGGAGGCGGCCATCAAGGGGACGCTGGCCTTCTACTGCGCTAACGACTCGGAGACCGAGACGCTGTGGCACGAGGCGCGCGACTTGTACCAGCAGATGCGGAAGCCGCGCCCTTATGGACAATTGCTGGACGGCATCACTCCTGCCCTGGAAGACCTGCGCCGGGACTTCAAGCTCGGCATCATCGCGAACCAGCACCCGCCGGTGAAGGAGGCCGTCGGGAGCTACGGCATCGGTGGGTTGTTTGAGGTCATCATCATCAGCGAGATCGTCCACCTGTTCAAGCCCGACCCGGCCATCTTCCGGGCGGGCTTAGACCAGGCGGGGATCACCGGAGCGGAAGCGGTCTTCGTGGGCGACCGGCCCGACAACGACATCGGCCCCGCTAGGGCCGCCGGGATGAAGACGGTGCGTTTTAAGCGTGGAATCCAGTATACTTTGTATAACCCAGACGATCCGGCCCTCCTTGCCGACGAGACGGTCTCGGACGTGTCGAAACTCGCGGCGGCGGTGCGGCGGGTGGCGGCAGGGTAGGGTGAGTCCAGGGAGAAGGACGAGTCCAGGGAGAAGGACGAGTCCAGGGAGAAGGACGAGTCCAGGGAGAAGGACGAGTCCAGGGAGAAGGACGAG
>JANOOM010000049.1:0-3424 GCA_031421335.1 Armatimonadota bacterium | reverse complement strand
GGATTGTCCCGTAGGGGCGCGATTCATCGCGCCCTCCTCTCCCGCTCCCCTTCTTCACTCTTCATGGGGCCAAAGCGCCCCGCTCTTCAGGCCGGGTCAGCTTGCCCTGTGCCCCTAGCCTCTCGCGCCGCCATCTCCGCGAGTGTGCAGCCGTCCACCAAGGCGCCACGCGGCGCCCGGATGCCGATCCGCACTTCATCCCCTTTCACCCCGATCAGCGTGATCTCCATGTCATTGCCGATGCAGATGGTGGAGCGGTCCCCCGCATCCGTCCGGCGCGATAGAACGAGCATGTTTGCCTCCCTGGCGTGTGTGATGCTTGTTCCCCCTGCATAAACCGTGCCAAGTAGGATTGCGGGGAAAATCAGGAAACTGGGGGCCTTAGGCTTCCTTCCCGGGTGGCGCCCTTGGCCCGCCTGGCACGAGGCGGCGATCTGGGCGATCGTGTAAAATGTGAGGGAAACGAGTGCCCCGAAAAACAGGCCGTAGCGGAAGCCGTAGCGAAGGCTGAAATAGGCCGACAGGGCCATCATCTGGAAGGCGGTGCTGCTCACGCTCCCGACGGAGAAGGCGACCGCGCCGAGGAGGCACCGGCGGACAAAGCCCCCGTCACTCAGGGGGCCGATTTTCAAGATTCCTTTGGCCGGGTCCATTCTACGACCAGCAGGCCAACTTGTCAAGGGGATTGGCGAAAAGCAGCGGCCCCCGCCTCTTGTCAGAGGTGGGGGCCGTTATGTCTGTCCCAGGGCCAGTGATGCCGGGCCTACTGGATGTGGAAGCGCGTGATCTGGCTGAAGGTCAGCGCAGCGCCGGTGACGGCGTTCGTGCCCGCCGTCGGCAGCAGGGCCTCATTCTGATCGGAAGCGCCGACGACGACAGCGTAATAATCCAGCCCGCCGTTCAGGGTCGGGGTCGTGTAGGTGGCAGTACCGGCTGGGAGCGTGGCGGAAACCAGGGTCGGGCTGAGGCCGATGGTCGGGTACTGGTTGTAGATGAACACGACGTAGCGCACGGCCCCCGTGGTCGGCGTCCAGTTGATGGTCGCGGAGCCGACGAAGGTCTGGCCCGGCGTCGGCGTGCTCAGGGTGAGCGTGCCGAGCGGAGTGATAGAAAGGATCGAGGACAGGCCCGTTTCCTGGCTGTCGGTGTTGGTGGCGCTGAGGGCGAAGTTGTACTGTGTGCCCCCCACTGTCGTGCTCTGATTGGTGGAGAACGTGACGTCCGTGTAGTAGTTCGCCAGTGGGTCCTGGAGGAAGTCGTAGGCGTCGCCCTGGCTCTCGATCGGCAGCGTCGTCCCCGTCGTCCGGTACACGGTGTTGCCGACGACGCTGCTGGTCTGGGCCGGGTTGTCGAAGGCGACATCAGTCTCGATGGCGTAGTCGCCGATGGCGTGGGCGGAGAGCCGCCGGCTAGTTGCTGCCGTGCGGTCCGCCGTGCGGGCATAGAACGGCGACAGGCGGCGGCGGAGCTGGTCATAGACCGAGGCCGGGCCGCTGCCGGAGACATGGGCCTGGACCGCGCGCCCGCCCTGCGAGTTGGTTGGCTCGGTGGAAGCCGTCACATAGGCGAGGGCCGGGGCGCCGACGGCCACGCCCGTGGAGGGGTTCAGGGCGAAGTCCTGACCGTAGGAGCCGCCCGGCTGGAGCGTCGCCAGTGCGAACGACTGGTTCTGCAAGCCTGGCGTCGAGGCGGCGATGATGATGCCCCCACCGCCCGTGGGCTTGTCGGAGGGGACGTTGGGGATCGTGTAAACGCCGCTGCCGTCGCTGAAGGCGACCAGAGATGAATACTGGCCGACCTGGGACGCACTGCCGTTAGGCACGGTCAGGAAGACGCGGACGCCGGCGAGCGCGATGCGGGCGGCGTTCCGTACCGTGCCGCTGACCGTCACTTGCCGGCCTGTCGGGGACAGCAGAATGTTGGCATTGGAGACCAGGAATCCCCCTTGGGTCAGAACCTCCGTGCTGCCCGTGTACTGGGTGCCACCGTTCTGGACCGAGGCGGTGATCCGGTGGACAGTGTTGCCGCTCAGGCCATTGAGCCGGTAGCCGCCCTGCCCCAAGGAGATAACGGCCGCCCCGCCGGTGTCGGGGATGATGGTGGCGCCGGGGACGCCGTTGCCATTGGCGTCCGTGATCTTGCCGGTCACATCGGCGTTCAGCAGGACGGGGCTGGTGCCGGTGCCCGTCGTCCCCGTCCCGGTGGTTCCCGTCCCGGTCGTCCCGCCGATGGAAGTGTTGCCGTTGCTGCCCCCCCCACCGCAGCCGGCGAGCAGGGCCGCGCCCAAGGCGCCGGCGGCGAAAAGCAGCGGCGCCCCGCGCCGGATGAGGGGTAAGTTCGTTGAAGGAAGGCCAGGCATGAGATAGATCCCTTTCTGGGAGCACCGGCCTTGAAAAGCCGGCCTATTAGCCGATGAAAACCGCTCTGCGGTTGAAGACGAAATTGACTTCTGTAGGGGCGCTGCTTGCTGCGCCTTCTTCCGTCTGCGCCGGTTCTTACCGGGTCATGCCAGCAGCCCCAGCGCCACATCCACGTTGCGCGCGGCCAGCGCGCGCAGGGCGGGCAGGGCGGCTTCCAGCGCCTCGGCACGCTCGACCCGCTCGGCCCACACGCGCCGCAGCAGCGATTGGAGCACGTCCGGGTCGGAATGGGCCAGGTCATACACGGCGTCGCCCTGGCCGCTCGCCCGCATGAAGGCGTCCACCTTGGGGTCGTAGGAGAGCGCGACGGATGGGACTCCGGCGGCGGCGGCGAGGATCAAGGCGTGCAGGCGCATCCCGACCATTAGGTCGCAGGAGGGGATGTTCGCCAGCAGAGGCGTCAGACCCTTCTCCAGCGAGCACAGCGTCGCCCGGTTGCCGGTCTCATTTCCTTGAAGCCACCGGCGGCTGAATTGTTCCGCGACCGGCTCGTCTGCCGAGGACTGCATCGGCAGCAGCAGCGCGCGCTGCCCGTTCAGGGCGGCCCGGCAGGCGTCGGCGACATGGGCGGCGATCCCCTCCTGCCCCGCCCAGGGCCGCAGGGCGACCCCGAACGAGGGCATCCCGCCCGCCGCCCGGCTGGGTCCCGCCAGCAGCAGGGCCGGGTCCGCCGTCACCTCGACAGTCGGGCGCGTGACGCCGATCTCGCGCAGCAGGGCCGCCGAGTCCGCATCACGCACGGTCACGGCCCTCAGCTTGTTCGCCACCGAACGGACCAGGCGGCGCGAGCGGGCCAGCTTCAGCGGCCCGATGCCCTGGGCGATGAACATGGTCTTGCGGCCCAAGATCTGCGCCATCCGCACGACGCCTAAGTAGTAAAAGATGCCGTGGGCCGAAGTCACGTCTTGCAGCAGGCTGCCGCCGCCGGACAGCACCAGGTCGGCCCTCCTGATCTCTCCCAGCAGCGCGGCAGGCCGGTAGCGGTCGGCGGCGGCGATGCCGTG
>JANOOM010000048.1:0-1705 GCA_031421335.1 Armatimonadota bacterium | reverse complement strand
CCGCTTTGGGTACACTGAGGCTATGACGCTTCTTCTGCTCCGCCGCCTCGCCTATGCCTTCCTGCTGGCCGCCTACATCGCCTACGCTGTCGTGGTCGCGCCACATTCCGACCCGCCCGGCGTGTCTTTCCTGAGCCTCGCGCTGGGCAAAGGCCCCGCCCGGAACCCAGCCGTTTGGGGCGTCTTCATGCTGCTTGGGGTCATCCCGCTGATGTACTGGGCCTTGATGGTTCCCGATGGGCGCGGGCAGAAGCCCGGCCCGGCGTGGCTGTGGGTCTGGCCGTTCGCCCTGGGCATGATGGCGCTCGGGTCGTTCGCTTTGCTGCCCTACCTCATCCTGCGCCGCCCCTACCCCGATCCCCTCCCCGGCCCGCGCCCTCTGGTCGTCCGCTGGTTTGGGGGACGGTCCTTCGCCGGGTTTGTCGCGCTGGCCCTAGCCTTCTTATTGGCATATATCGTCGGACAGGGGAACCTGTCCGATTACATCTACTGGTTCCGGCATAGCGCCTTCGTCCACCTGATGACCGTGGATCTGCTGATGCTCGCGCTGCTCTTCCCCGCCCTGCTGCGCGACGACATGGCCCGGCGAAATGTTTCCCCCGATGAGGACACCGTGGGCCGGGTCGCCCTCGCCCTGCCCCTGCTCGGCCCCGCCCTGTATTTGCTGTGGCGCCCCGAGGAACGGGCGTAGGACCCCCTGCCCCCACCCCAAATTAGGGGCGGGGGGCCATCACCCCCCGATCTCCAAGGTGTCCAGAGTCGCGCGCAGAGTCGTTCGGGCGGCGTCCGCCTCCGTGCGAAGATGCTGGGCGTCGGCCCGCAGGGCAGCGATCTGCGTTTCCTGGGCGTCGAGTTCGGCGACATAGCGCTTGTAGAGAAGCGAAGCGTGGTCGAGGGCGGCCATGTTCTTGCGGATACGGTCCTGCTCCCGGCCGATCTCCGCCACACGGGCATCAGCGGCGGCGGCCTGGTTGGAAAGGTTTTGGAGGTGGCGGCGCTGGGCGACGATCCGGGCAAGCGCCGTCCGGGTGGCGGCGGGGATGTCGGACTCGTCGGCGTAGACAGCGATCTGCCCCAGGTCGCCGTCGAACAGGCCGACGGTGGAGGCGACCGGCTTTTCGGTGACCACCTTGAGGGACGCGACCCCGCCCGCCGGGACCGCGACAGCGAAGCGGTACAAGGCGGGCGTGCGCTCGGCGGCCTTGGCGGGCGCGACGAGGGCGGATTGGGCGTCGAAGGGGTGCTCCACCAGGACCGTCTTCGCCTCGGCGGACTTGCTCTTGAAGTGGTAGTTCGTTTCGGACCGCTCCCGGACAGTGACGGCTAGAACGCCCTCGTGGATAATCAGCGTGGTGCGCATCTCGTTCTGGGTCGTGTCCTGCCGCTCGCAGGTGATGGACTGGTCCACGGCGTAGGAGATCAAGCGTGTGTCGCCGGGCGGCACGTCCTCCACCAGAGCATCGCCCGCGTAGGTGTCGCCGTCGAAGAGGGTGATGGGGCCGCCTTTGAGGTGTAGGCCCGTGGTGTTCTTCAGGCGGACGGCGTTCAGCGGGTAGCGCGGGTCGGTGTCGGCGTTATACAAAGAGACCTTGTCGGCGGTGATGTCCTGGGCGATGACCGGGATCATGGCCGCCTGCTGGCGCGGCAGCGTGACCGGGGTGGTGACGTTGTAGGCGAACAGCTCGCCCGTGCTCGCGCCCTCGGC
>JANOOM010000047.1:0-15340 GCA_031421335.1 Armatimonadota bacterium | reverse complement strand
GAGTCTGAGGGCGAACACAAGGTTCGCGCCCTACAAGCGATTCCCGTAAGAGCGAACCTCGTGTTCGCCTTCACTTGGGGGTGTTCGCCCTTCGATGCAATCAGACGCAATTGCGCCACTACCCTCCGTCAGATAAAAGATCATGAGGTCGCGGTCGTCTTCAATGCAGTCGGGAAGATCGTGTTTGAAGAGCACGGGGGCGGCTCCTCGGTTGATCTGGGACCGTATCTTGACCAGATAAAGCAGGTGGATGGGGCGACGCTAGTTCATAACCATCCACTCGGCTGGCGGTTCGAGCCGAACGACTCGCGCCACGCTGGCAGTTCGTTCTCACCCGAAGATATCGCAACCGCTTGCTACGCCGAACTCGCAGAAGTGCGAGCTGTCGGTCCATGCACTGGCTACTCCATGCGCCCTGCCGGCGACTTGAGGTGGAACGGTGACTACTGGATCAATGCGGTCGAACCCACTCTGAAGAGGCACAAAGCTTCAGTCATACGCTCCACCCTTCAGGCTGTTTCTGAACATCGGACGAGCAGAGAAGCCGCGGAAGCCCGCTTCTGGCATGAGGTTTGGCAACGCGTCGCAAATGATCTGCTCGTTATATACCAGAGGTTCCAAGATGAATGAGCTTTTCGTGCTGGACAAGGACTCCCACCTCCCGATTTTTAGCGAAGTCTGCGCTCTTTGCTTGCATCTTGACCCAAGTGGCGAGCGGAAGTGTGTCGCCTTCCCTGGCGGCATCCCGCTCCCAATCTGGCTGGGGGAGAACGATCACCGGGAGCCGTTCCCCGGCGACCATGGCGTTCAGTTTGCTCCTGTTCGGGAGCCTGCGGCAGTTTAAGAGGGTGACACAGTCGCCGGTGCGGAACACATTGAAGCCATCCTCTCGTTTGCCAGGCGGACGCTGCGAAATGTCCGCAGGCCGGGGAGCGGCCTGACCGGCAGCGTCTTCATCCTCGGAACGGAGCAAGGCGATCTTGTTCTGAAAATCTCTCGAGACCCGGCCTCCGACTGGAAGCTCGGCAAAGAGCAGATCGTGTACGGCTCGCTTCGGGGTCAAGGCATCTCCGCGCCGTAGGTGCTGGTGACTGACCTCTCCCACAGCATTACCTCCTCCGCCGTCACCCTTCCGGAATGCCTCCCTGGCCTCACGCCCTCGCGGGCTTATGAAGACATGGATGCCGCCGACCGGATCTGGCGGAAGAAACGCGCCGCATGAGGACGCGTGTTCAAGAACTGCTGGCTAGGCGGGTGCGTCAATAGGCCCGTTTACGGCGGCCCGTGTTTACGCTTTAGCGGGCGACATCGCCTCCACGAAAGCCTGTACGGCGGCGCGGCGGGCCTTCGTCTTCTTGAGAAGCAGCCCGGTCGGGCGTGCGAAGGCGTCGGTGGGGGCGAGTGGCAGCGCGACCAGTGTCCCGATCCGCTGCTCCTGCCGCACGGTGTCTATGGGAAGGATGGTGACACCGCTGCCGATCTCCACCAGGTTTTTGATGGTTTCAATGTTGTCGAACGTCGTCACTATCCGGACATACACCCCGGCCGCCCGCAGGTGGTCATCCACGAGCCGCCGGGTCGGGATATCGTCGGCGAAGCCGATGAAGGCCAGTCCGTCGAGCTGCGCGAGCCGCACGGATGTTTCGCGCGCCAGCGGATGTTCGGGGGCGCAGATGACGGCCATTTCTTCCTCGGCGAACGGGACCACTTCCAAGCCGCGCTTGGCCATGGGGCAGGCCACGATGCCGACGTCGAGCCGGCCTGAGGCGACGTCATCATAGACCTTATCGGTCTGCTCGTATTCCAGGTGAACGTTGACGCGCGGGTGTGCGGCCAGGAACGGCTTCAATCGGGGCGGCAGGGCGTGCAGACCGACCGAGTAGACCGTCGCCACGCGCACCGTGCCGGCGACCTCGTCGGAGAGCTGCCGCATTTCGGCGTCCAGGGCCACCGCCCGCTGCAAGACCTCACGCGCCCCCCGATAAAGTGCTTCGCCCGCCGCCGTCATCGTGACGCGCCCGCGTCCCTGCCCCCGATCGAGCAGCGTCTGCCCGTACTCGCGCTCCAAAGCGCGCAGGCGCTGGCTGACGGCGGACTGTGAAACGAAGTTCTTTTCCGCTGCTTTGGAGAAGCTGCCGGACTCGACAAGGTCCATGAAGGTTTGCAGGCCGTCAATGGTTATCATAAGTTGGTCTTATCATACCCGCAAACATAAATCATTTTACTTCTTCCCCGGTCCTGGGTACAATCTTATGTCAATGGACGCTGAAAGGGTTTTTCATGGCTGTCGCATCACCCGAACCTAGGACCACGAGTAACGAGACGAGCAACGTCAAGGGGCGCCTGCGCGATCCTTATATTTGGCACCGTCTGCACTCCGCTTCCGGCATCTTCCCTATTGGGATCTTCCTCCTCCAGCATCTGATCGCAAACTCCTACGCCCTGCGCGGCCCGGAGGCTTATAACACCGTCGTTAAGGTCTTCGGCTACCTGCCGTTCGTGGTCGTGCTGGAAGTCCTCGTGATCTATCTGCCGATCTTGTACCACTCCATTTACGGCATCTGGATCACCGCTTATGCCAAGCCGAACCTGGGCAAGTACCAGTACGGGCGCAACTGGATGTACTTTTTCCAGCGCGCCAGTGGCGTAGTCGCCCTCTTCTACATCGGCTACCATGTGTGGCACACCAGCTTGGCGAAGTACTGGGCACAGTGGCACGGCAGCACGCAGCCGGACAAGATGATTGACTACAACCACATGGCTCATGCCCTGGCCTCGCCTTGGGTCCTCGCAATCTACGCCATCGGCATCACTGGGACGGTCTTTCACTTCACCAACGGCCTGTGGAACTTCTGCATCCGGTGGGGCATAACGATCTCGGCACACTCGCAGCGCATGAACCAGTTCTTCTGCTGGGGCCTGTTCGCGGTGTTCACCCTGATTGGAATGGCGACCATCATTCACCTGCACTACGACGGCGTGAACAGCGTCGCCATCGCTTCTTCAGCGGTTGCGAAGATAACACACTGAAGGGGAATAAGCTGCGGCAATCGCAGTGAGTACCTTACCCTGGAAGAACAGGCTGGGGAGAGGTCCGAATATATTCATGGAAGAGTTTGCCCATTGTCCGGTGAAACAGGTGACCGCGCTGTCATTCCCATGAGCATCGGTGCGGAACTGCGCGCAGCCCTTCGCGGGCGCGGATGCCGGGTAATGTCGTCGGACATCAAGGTCTACACTGCGGGCGAGATGTATTACCCGGATGTCACGGTCGTTTGAGCGCCGCGCCAGTACCGCGGTGGCAACCGGAGTCTGTCCGTCTCGCTGAACCTTGCGGACATTTATGACCAGATCGAGTTTGTTCGAGGTGCGGACGACGAAGCGTAGTCCCATTCTCGCGCATCGTTTTCTGCAAGAACGAACTCCCAGGAACCGAGCTTTATCGGGGGCTGTTGATAGATTAAGAGGAAAGAACTATGGTCACAGTTGCGAGCAACACGAAGCCCAAGGTCATCGTCGTCGGCGGTGGATTGGCCGGTTTGATGACGACGGTGAAGATCGCTGAGGCGGACGTCCCAGTGGACCTGTTCTCATTTGTCCCCGTCAAGCGCAGCCATTCAGTCTGCGCTCAGGGGGGGATCAACGGCGCGGTCAACACGAAGGGCGAGGGCGACTCACCCTACGAGCACCTGGACGACACCGTTTACGGCGGCGACTTCCTCGCCAACCAGCCGCCCATCAAATATATGTGCGACAACGCCCCCGGCATCATCTATCTGCTGGACCGCATGGGAGTCATGTTCAACCGAACCGGCGAGGGCCTGCTGGACTTCCGGCGCTTCGGCGGGACTAAGCACCACCGGACGGCTTACGCGGGCGCGACGACAGGCCAGCAGCTTTTGTATGCGCTGGACGAGCAGACGCGGCGGCACGAGGTCGCGGGCAAAGTCGTCAAGCACGAGTTTTGGGAGTTTCTGGGCGTCGTTCAGGATGACGACGGCGTCTGCAAGGGCATCATCGCGCAGGATCTGCGGACGATGACGATCAAAGAGTTCAAGGCTGACGCCGTGGTGCTTGCGACCGGCGGCCCCGGCATCATTTACAACCGCTCGACGAACTCGGTGATGAACACGGGCACGGCGGCCTCAGCGGTCTACCAGCAGGGCGCGCGCTATGCGAACGGGGAGTTCATCCAGGTCCACCCGACGGCTATTCCTGGCATGGACAAGCTGCGCCTGATGTCCGAGTCGGCGCGCGGCGAGGGCGGGCGTGTTTGGGTGCCGCGTGACCCGCAGGAGAAGCGGCGCGGCGAGGCCGTCCCCGAGGCGGAGCGCTTCTACTTCCTGGAGGAAAAGTACCCAGCCTACGGGAACCTGGTGCCGCGAGACATCGCGACCCGTGAGATCTTCGACGTCTGCGTCAACCAGCGCATGGGTGTCGGTGGCCAGAACCAGGTCTACCTGGATCTGACGCACCTGGACAAGAAGCTGATTGACATCAAGCTCGGCGGCATTCTGGAGATCTACGAGAAGTTCATCGGCGAGGACCCGCGCACGACCCCAATGCGTATCTTCCCCGCTGTCCATTACTCCATGGGCGGCCTGTGGGTGGACTTCGTCAAGGACGAGAAGACCGGCGCCCTGGTTGATGGCGACCCGCGCAACCAGATGACCAATATCCAGGGCCTATACGCGGTCGGCGAGTGCGACTACCAGTACCACGGCGCGAATCGGCTGGGTGCCAACTCCCTGCTGTCCTGCCTCACCGGCGGCCAGCTTACTGGGCCGGGCGTGGTGAACTACGTCAAGCATCTGCCCAAGAGCGTGGAAGACCTGCCCACCTCCATGTTCGAGAGCGCACGGCAGCGCCAGCAGCAGAAGTATGAGGGCCTGGCTGCCTCGACCGGCACGGAAAACCCATACCGTCTGCACGAGGAACTGGGTGACACAATGACCGAGAACGTCACCGTCGTCCGCTATAACGACCGCCTGCGCGCCACGGACGCCAAGATCCAGGAGCTGATGGAGCGGGTCGAGCATGTCGGCATCGCGGACAGCTCGAACTGGACTAACCAGCTCATTCCGTTCACCCGGCAGCTCAAGAACATGCTGCACCTCTCGCGTGCCGTCGTACAGGGCGCCCTGGCCCGCGACGAGTCGCGCGGTGCTCACTACAAGCCGGAGTTCCCGAAGCGCGACGATGAGCGCTTCCTGAAGACGACGATTGCTGAGTGGACGCCCGACGGGCCGAAGCTCTCCTACATGGACGTAGACACATCGCTGATCAAGCCGCGCCTCCGCAACTACGCCGCCGAGAAGAACGAGCAGGGGACGGCGACTCCCGTGGCCGCCGAGGCCGTTAAGGACACCCTGATCATCACGACGAGCAATGGAACAAACGGACACAAGCCGGGCGTCAACGGAAATGGGAACGGCAAAAACGGTCATGCCGCCAATGGCAATGGCAACGGGTCCAACGGCAAGAATGGCATTCTGGCGATGGGCGCGGGCCTGATCGGCCTGGAAGTTCAGGAGATGCAGATCGCCGCCGGGGCCGATGCAGACGGCAGCGGCGACCAGCTCTCCACCCGGCCCCCGGAGGCCCGCCGCGATACCGCCTACAACGGCGATAAGGCCGAAGTCGCGGAAGCTGGCAAGAGCTGGCTGACCGGCGCCCAGCAGCTTGATGACGCCGACCCAGTCAAGGCGAGCAACCCAGTCTCGCAGCAAGGTGAGAAGCTTGTCAAAGCGCAGTAGCATGCTGAAATTGGGGGCGGCGGGGGTCTTCCTCGCCGCCATGCCCCCCGTCCTGGCAAAAGCGCCTCACAAGGCCAAGCCGGCGACGACACCGGCAGAAACGGCAGTGATCGAAAACACAGGCTCGACCAACACGAAGGGCTATCAGATCACCGTTCATTCCAGCGATGGGGCACACATGGATGGGAAGGCGCTCAGCCTGCCGCCGGCGATGAACAAAAAGCTTTTTCATGATCTGGCCGCCGCCATGCCGCTGACGGGTCTGCCCGCGAGGCATGGGATGCGGAGCGCTTCCTTCGGCACACGGACGTTCATCACCTATAAGGGCCAGCATTCACCAGACCTGACGTTTGGCGGCGACGCGCGGGCGACGGCTCTCAAAGCGGATATTGATGCGATCGCGCAGCATCTTGGTGTCACTAATGCGCCGCGCCGCCCTGTCACTGGGCCTATCACGGACAGAAACTAGAAAGTCGAACCAATGCCTGACCAGAAGACCATCACGCTCAAGATCAAGCGGCAACATGACCAGCACACCCCCTCCTACTGGGAAGAGTTCTCAATCCCGTACCGCCCCAACATGAACGTCATTTCCTGCCTGATGGAAATTCGCAAGAACCCCGTCACCAGTGACGGCGTCGCGACCAGTGCGCCGGTCTGGGAGATGAACTGCCTGGAGAACGTCTGCGGCTCCTGCACCATGCTGATGAACGGTCGGGTCGGCCAGTCCTGCGCGACCCTCGTGGACAATCTGGCACAGCCCATCACGCTCGAGCCGATGTCAAAGTTCCCGACCATCAAGGACCTCGCCGTGGACCGCTCGCGGATGTTCGAGAACCTGAAGAAAATCCGGGGCTGGATCCCAATCGACGGCACTTACGACCTCGGCCCCGGCCCCCGTGTCGCCGAGCGGGACCGCCAGGAAGCTTACGAGTTCTCGCGCTGCATGACCTGCGGGTCGTGCCTGGAAGCTTGCCCGCAGGTCGGCGAGCACTCCAACTTCATCGGCCCGGCCGCCATCGGCCAGGTGCGCCTGTTCAACAGCCACCCCACCGGCTCCATGAACAAGGAAGAGCGCCTGGAGGCCATCGCAGGCTCGGGCGGCGTCACGAGCTGCGGCAACGCGCAGAACTGCGTCAAGGCCTGCCCGAAGGATATCCCGCTGACGAAGGCCATCGCCGAGATGAACCGCGACGTGACCCTGTACAAGTTCCGCAAGTTCTTCCGAGGGAAGTAAGAGAGATTCGTGGAAAGAGTCAATCTTGCCGACAAGCTGGCCCAGGGCATCAGCACTGAGCTTGAAGGGTTTGTCATTGTGCCGCACGATTTTGAACATATGCCCGTTTCGGATGCGGAAGTTTCTTCGCTGCGCTGCGAGCCAAAGAACAGCCGAAACACTGGCAATCCACAAGACGAGCGAACGCGGACGGAGATGGGGCGGCTTTAGAGCCGCTCCTTTTCTATTATGAGTCTGCCGCTGGATGCCTTTGGGCGCGGCCTGGGGCTGGGTGCGGGCCTCATCATCGCCATCGGCGCGCAGAACGCTTTCGTGCTCAGGCAGGGGCTGAAGCGGGAAGGGCGGCTGCTGGTCGCTCTCCTTTGTACCTTCTGTGATGCCGTTTTGATCGCGCTCGGCGCGGCGGGCTTCGGCGGCCTCATCGCCCACCTCCCCTGGCTCACGCGGGCCGCCGCTTGGCTGGGCGCGCTCTTCCTGCTGTTCTATGGTGCTTTTGCTTTTCGGCGCGCGCTGCACCCGGCCGCGCTGGCGGATGATGCCCCCAATATCTCACGTGCAAGCCTCACTGCCACAGTGCTTGCCCTCAGTCTGCTCAACCCGCACGTCTATTTGGACACCGTAGTCTTGATCGGCGGCCTCTCGGCGCAGTACCCCCTATCGGCGCGCGGCTGGTTCGCGGGCGGTGCGGTAACGGCCTCCGCCTTCTGGTTCTTCGGCCTGACTTATGGCGCCTCGCTTTTCGTCCCCTTGTTCCGCAGGCCAGTGATATGGCGCATCCTGGATATGGTGATTGGGGGCATCATGTGGGCCATCGCCGCCTCGCTCCTGCTTTCGCTCCGCCACTAAATTCTCTAAAAAGATTTCCGCCCACCCCTTGACTCTGCCCTTGGGACAGGCTGGATAATGCCTCTATGGACACGACACGGCAAGACCTCCTTCCCATCGGCGCCTTCGCCACAGCCGCAGGACTGTCCCTGAAGGCCCTACGGCTCTACGGTCGGCTCGGCATCCTGGCGGCAGCCTATACCGACCCCGAATCGGGCTATCGGTACTACCAGGCCGAGCAGATCCCGGCGGCACGGCTCATCCGCCTGATGCGTTCGGTGGATATGCCGCTGGCGCAGGTGCGGGCGGTGCTGACGCAGGGGCCGGAGCCAGCAGGGAAGGTCGTTAGGGGCTTCCGCTCGGAGCGGGAGCAGCACCTCGCGCGCGTCCGCGCGGCAACAGGCGAGCTGTTGCGCTTCTTAAACGAGGAGACAGCAATGACATTCGAAGTGCGAGTGCGGGACGTTCTCGCGACTCAAGTGGTGAGCATCACACAGGGAATCAAGGTGGAGGCTCTCGGCCAGTACATCCAAAAAAGCCTCCTGGTGCTCTCGGAGTTTGTGCAGTCCCAGGAGGGGACGCTCGCGGGCGCCCCATTCGGCATCTACCACGGCCAGGTGAACCACACGGATGACGGGCCTCTGGAAGTCTGCTTCCCCGCCTTAGGCACCTTCACGGCAGGAGGCGATGTGGCCGTCAAGGAGATTCCGCAGGGGCGCGTCGCCATCGTGCGGGTCACGGGCGAGCAGTGCCGGTTCCCCGAGATCATCGGCGCTTACGACGCCGCCCACGACTGGATCACTGCAAACGGCTTTGAGCCGGCCGGCCCGCCGCGCGAGGTCTGGAACGGACCCGATGAGAAGGGCATGATGGAAATCGCCTGGCCATTCGCGGCCAAAGCGTAAGCAAGGCATCGGGCGGGTACAATAGCGGCGGAGGCAAGCAGCCTCCACCGCTTTTTTTATTGGAGGATCATAATGGCGCTGCCCATCTCATTCGACTACGGCTATCTGGCCCCGGACGTGGACCTGGAGGAAGTCAAGTCGTTCCAGGACAACGTGGACCTGGCACACAAGAAAGTAACACAGGGTGGGGGGCTTGGCTCGGACTTCCTGGGCTGGGTGGACCCCGCCAAGATCGTCAGCCCCGATGAGGTGAAGACGATCAAAACTTTAGCCGACCAGATCCGATCCGAGTCAGACGTCCTCGTCTCTATCGGTATTGGCGGTTCCTACCTTGGAGCACGGGCCGTGATCGAAGCGCTGGGGGAGGGGAACGGGCCGGCCGTCGTCTTCGCCGGCAATTCGCTGTCGGCACACGAACACGCGAAGTTCCTGAAGCAGATCGAGGGAAAGCGGTTCTCCATCAACGCCATCTCCAAGTCGGGGACGACGACCGAACCCGCCGCGGCCTTCCGCTTGTTCCGGGACGTGCTGGAGAAATCGGTCGGCAAGGAAGAAGCCAGAAAGCGCATCGTCGCCACGACCGACGCCAAAAAGGGTGCCCTGCGGAAGTTCGCCGAGGAGGAGGGTTACGCAACGCTGAACATTGCGGACGACGTTGGCGGCCGGTACTCGGTTCTCAGCCCGGTCGGCCTGCTGCCGATCGCCGTGGCCGGCATTGACATTGACGCCCTGCTGGCCGGGGCCAAAGACGTGGCCGACGCCACGAACGACCCGGACGTGACCAAGAACCCTGCCTATTTCTACGCCGCGGCCCGCAATCTGCTCTACCGCAAGGGTTACACGACGGAGATCTTCGCATCCTTCGAGCCGCGCCTGCATTACATCGCCGAGTGGTGGAAGCAGCTCACGGGTGAGAGCGAGGGCAAGGACCACATCTCGCTGTTCCCGGCCTCGGTGGACCTGACGACGGACCTGCACTCAATGGGGCAGTGGATACAGCAGGGGCGGCGCAATATTATCGAGACGTTCCTGATCCTGGACGGCGGCGAGCCGCCCCTCTCCATCCCCGCCACCGAGAACGACTTGGACGAGCTGGGTTACCTGCAAGGGCGCCCGCTGTCCGAAGTCAACAAGGCGGCTTACGAGGCCACTTCGCTCGCCCACCGGGACGGCGGCGTTCCCAACAGCACGATCCACTTGGAAAAGCTGGACGCCTACACTCTGGGTGCCCTGCTCCAGTTCTTCGAGCGCGCGACGGGTGTGTCTGGGTACTTGATGGGTATCAACCCCTTCAACCAGCCCGGCGTCGAGGCATACAAGACGAACATGTTCGCTCTGCTTGGTAAGCCCAAGTTCGAGAAGGCGACCGAGGAAGTCAAGGCCCGGCTGGCGGCCTTGCCAAAAGACACAGTGGTGCGGTTCTGAGGAACCCACCCCGGCGCCCCTCTTCACCCTCCCGGAGCGGGAGGGTGAAGAGGGGCGCAGTCGCGCCGTCTGTTCCGGCACCCTGAACCGTCACGGGCGGAGGATTGGACAGCGGCTGTTTCTCTTCACCCTCCCGCTCCGGGAGGGTCGGCGCGCAGCGCCGGGGTGGGTTCTTTCCGGGCGCGTGGGTGTGCCCGCGCGTGTACCTCTTGCAGCCGCTCGGTCGAGACGTGCGTGTAGAGCTGCGTCGTGGCAACGCTGGCGTGGCCGAGCAGTTCCTGAATCAGCCTTAGATCGGCCCCGTTGGACAGCATGTGCGTGGCGAACGTATGGCGCAGGACGTGGGGCGTGATCTTCAGGTGCGTCGAGGCGGCGGCGCAGTAGCGGTCGAACAGCTTGCGAACACCGCGATCCGAGAGCCGCCCGCCATAGCGGTTGACGAACAGCGCGCCGTCGTCAGTCTCAGCGTTCAAAACGAGCACGGACCGGCCCTTGCGGACATACCGTTGCAGCGCGAAGGCAGCCTGCCGACCGATGAGCGTCATGCGCTCTTTATCCCCCTTACCGATGACCCGGATGACGCCGTTGTCATAATCCACGTCGCCCAAGCAGAGCGTCACCAATTCCCCCGCCCGCATCCCCGAGGCATACAGGGTCTCCAGCAGGGCGCGGTCGCGCAGTCCAAGGGGCGTGCCCGCGTCGGGAGCACCCAGAAGGCTTTCTATCTCGTCGGAGCGGAGGTATTTGGGAAGGCGACGCTCTGTCTTGACACTGCGGAGGCCGGCGGCGGGTGAGCGTGGGAGAAGTGATTGTTTGGCGAGGTAGGAGAAAAAAGAGCGCAGCGTTGCGGTCTTGCGGGCGCGGGAGGCGCGCGCAAGACCGCTGGATTGCAGATGAGCGAGAAACGAGCGGAGGAGGGCGGGATCAACCGTGTGAACGTCGGTCACACCCTGCGCGCCCGAGAACTCGACGAACTGACTCAGGTCCTCGGCGTAGGCTTTGACGGTGTTGGCCGAGGCGCCTTTGACAGCCTCCATGTGGTGCAGGAAGGCGTCGCGGCAGCTCTCGATCACCCGCGGCTTTCCCACAATGGGCGCGCGTCTTCCAAGGCGGCCAGGGCACGCTCAGCGAGCAGGCCGTTCTTTTCCTTTTTGTCCCGGATGCGGTCCGGCAGCGGCGGGACGATGCCCCAGTTGGAGTTCATGGGCTGAAAGTCTTTGCCGTCGTAGTGGGCGACATAGTCGGTCAGCGCGCCGAGCATCGTCGTGTTCGGCAGCGTCAGCAGCGGCCGGCCTTGCAAGTGGCGAGCGGCGTTGCGGCCCGCGAGAATGCCCGTCGCGGCGCTCTCGACGTATCCCTCGACGCCGGTGATCTGGCCGGCAAAGAAGACATTCGGGTAAGCGCGCATTTGCAATGTGTCTTCCAGCACCTGCGGCGACTGGATGTAGGTGTTGCGGTGGATGACGCCGTAGCGGACGAACTCGGCGTTTTCCAGGCCGGGGATGAGCCGGAAGACGCGCTTCTGGTCGCCCCACTTCATGCGCGTCTGAAACCCGACCATGGAGTACAGGGTCGCGGATCGGTTCTCCTGCCGGAGCTGCAAACAGGCCCAGGGCCAGCGGCCGGTGCGCGGGTCGGTCAGGCCGACCGGTTTCATCGGGCCGAAGCAGAGAGTTTTGGGGCCGCGCCCAGCCAGGACCTCGATCGGCAGGCAGCCCTCAAAGTAGGGCACCTTCGACTCGTGTTCCTGCAATGGGGCGAGTTCGGCGGCCAAAAGCGCATCATAGAACGCCTGATACTCATCTTTTGTAAAGGGGCAGTTCAGGTAGGCCGGATCGCCTTTGTCGTAGCGGGACGCGGGGAAGGCGATCTCGCGATTGATCGTGGAGGCGTCTATCGTCGGTGCGACGGCATCATAGAAGAAGAGTTGAGATTGGCCCGTCAGGCGGCCGACTTCGGCTGCCAGCGCGTCTGAGGTCAGCGGGCCGGTGGCGATGATATGGACGCGATGCTCGTCAATCGTCGTTTCTTCGGCGCGCTCGATCGTGATGTTCGGATGGCTCTCCAGCTTGCCCGTGATGCAGGCGGCGAACAGCTCGCGGTCCACGGCCAGAGCCTCGCCGGCGGGGACCGAGGAAGCGTCCCCGGCGGCGACGATAAGCGAGTCCATGCGCCGCATTTCTTCTTTGAGCAGGCCGGCCGCATTGGTCAGCGCGTTCGACTTCAAAGAGTTGGAGCAGACGAGTTCGGCGAGCCGGTCGCCGACATGGACCGGCGTCGGCTTGACGCCGCGCATCTCGATCAGCCGGACCTTGGCGCCCGCATTCGCGGCCTGCCAGGCGGCTTCGCTGCCGGCCAAGCCGCCGCCGATGATTGTGATCTCTTCAGACATAGTGCTACAGCTCATATTCATCAACTGGCGAGAAGTAGATGACCGTACAGGTCTCCTCCTCGGCCACATCACGCCCATAGATGCGCGAAAGAAGCTGGACCACTTCTTCCTTGGATCGCATCTCCGGGTTCTCTCGCTGGACGTCCCGCGGCGAGAGTTCGGCGCACGGCTTAACCTCGACGGCGTCCAGGATGGCGCAGTATATCTTTTTACGCCGCGCGAACCTCTGGCCGACCGTGACCCAGACGATCTGGCCGGTCTGGTACTTATCGCTCTTGTCTCCCAGCCGGATCGTGGCCGATTTGCGGCCCTTCTTCAATGCTTCACCGTAAAGGTCTGTATAGAAATTCAGCGCTAACATGAACTCAGATCATCTCCCGAAGTCTCAAACTGCCGCAAGTTCGCGTCCAGCCGCTGGCACGTCGGCGTCCATCATCTCTGTATCATCGGCGGCCTCTTTGGACTTCGGCGGCAGCGCCTCCTTGAAGTCGCACTCGGCGTTGTTGCACTTGATGCCGATGATGCGCCCGCCCCGAAACGTGTTCTCCACCAGCGGCGACTCGCACTTGGGGCAGGGCCGGCCGAGGGGCTTGCCCCAGGCGACGAAATCACAGCCCGGATAGCTCGCGCACCCGAAGAAGGTCGCGCCCTTCTTGCTGCGCTTCTGCACCACCTCGCCGCCGCACTTGGGGCAGGGGACATCCACCTTCAAGGCAGCGACCTGCTTGGTCGTCTTGCACTCCGGGTAGTCGGTGCAGGCGATAAATTTCCCAAAGCGGCCTGCCCGCTCCAGCATCGGCTTGCCGCACTTGGGGCACTCGCCCTCGGACTTTTCCCCCTCGGGCCGGACGATGGTCTTGCACTTCGGGTAGTCCGAGCAGGAGATGAACTCGCCGTACTTGCTGGAGCGGATTACCATGGGCTTGCCGCAGGCGGGGCAGTCCTGCCCGGCCTCGCGCGGCGGCACCTTTAGGTTCTCCATCTCCGCCCCGGCCTTGGTGACGCTTTCGGCGAACGGGTCATACCAGCGGCGCATCATCTTGACCCAGTCTTCTTTGCCCTCGGCGACGGCGTCGAGCTGGGCTTCCATGCCCGCCGTGAACGCGATGTCCAGGATATTGGGAAAGTGCTTCACGAGCAGGTCGTTGACGGTCGTGCCGAGTTCCGTTGGCCGGAACCGCTTCTCGGTCAGCTCCACATACTGGCGGTCCTGGATGGTGGCGATGATGGCGGCGTAGGTAGAGGGGCGGCCGATACCCTTCTCTTCCAGCGCCTTGACAAGTGTGGCCTCAGTGAAGCGCGGCGGCGGCTCCGTGAAGTGCTGCTTGGGCGTCAGCGCGAGCAGCTTGAGCGCCTGTGCTTCAGTCAGCGGTGGCAGAGGCTGCTTGTCCTCGTCCTCGACCTTGGTGGCATCGTCCTTGCCCTCGGCATAGACGCGCAGGAAGCCGTCGAACTTCATGGTCGAGCCGGTCGCGCGGAACGTGTAGCGCTGGGCGGTAATGTCCACTGTCACCACGTCGAACACGGCGGGCGTCATCTGCGAGGCGACGAAGCGCTGCCAGATCAGCTTGTAAAGCCGCTCCTGATCACGATTGAGCATTTGGGCCATCCGCTCCGGCAGACGGTTGACGTCGGCCGGTCGGATCGCCTCATGGGCGTCCTGGGCCGCGCCGCCCTTCTTGTACTGCTTGGCGGCGGCGGGCGCGTACTTTGCGCCGTAGGTCTCGACAATCAGGGCGCGGGCGGCCTGCTGCGCCTCGTCGGCGATGCGCGTGGAGTCGGTCCGCATATAAGTGATCAGGCCGACATGCCCCTCACCCGGAACGTCCACGCCCTCATAGAGCTGCTGGGCGACTTGCATGGTCCGCTTGGCGTTGAAGCCGAGCTTGCGCGAGGCTTCCTGCTGCAAGGTGCTCGTGATAAACGGCGGGGCGGGGTTGCGGCGCTTTTCACTGCGCTTGACCGACTTGACGCAGTATTCCGCCCTGTCCAGGTCGGACAGGACCTGGTCCGCCGAGGCTTTGTTCGAGATCTCCAATTTCTTGCCATCGCGCTCGGTCAAAGCGGCATCGAACTTGTTTTTGGCCGTATCCGGGGTCAGGTTCGCCGTGACAGACCAATACTCGACGGGTTTGAAGGCGAGAATGTCGCGCTCCCGATCGGCGATCAAGCGGACGGCGACGGACTGGACGCGGCCCGCCGAGAGGCGCGGGCGGACTTTCTTGGAGAGGATCGGGCTGATCTTGTAGCCGACGATCCGGTCCAGCTCACGCCGGGCCTGCTGGGCGTTGACGCGGTCCATGTCAATGGAGCGCGAGTTGAGCAAAGCGGCCTGGACGGCGGACTTGGTGATCTCGTTGAACTGGATGCGCCGGGGGTTGGTCAGGCCCAGGGCTTCCTGAAGGTGCCAGGAAATCGCTTCGCCTTCGCGGTCCGGGTCGGAAGCCAGAAACACTTCGCTCGCGTTCTTGGCGGCGGCGCGAAGCTTCGCCACGACCTCCTTGCGCTCGGGGATGACGACGTAGGTTGGCGCGAAATCGTGTTCGATGTCAATGGACAGCTTCTTCTCGGGCAGGTCCCGGACGTGTCCCATGCTGGCTTCTATCTGATAGTCGTTGCCCAGGAACCCTTTCAGAGTTTTAGTTTTGGCTGGCGACTCGACTATAATTAACTTCTTTGCCATTGCGTGCTTTTCCTCAAATGTTATCCTATTATAACACCCAATCGACTTTTTTGTTACCAAAATACGAAACGCGTGTTTGGCCTGCAGTTTTTGGGGAAATTATCCGCGTAACTCAAC
>JANOOM010000046.1:0-9303 GCA_031421335.1 Armatimonadota bacterium | reverse complement strand
GGGGCCGGCAGGCACCGTCGGCCCCCCCCTGTTTTATTGTCCTTTGGACAAATCCGAGCGGAGCGAGTGAATTCATTCACTCGTCCTTCACCCGTCTTTTCTTTCGGCCCGGCATTCCAAGTGCTGCCGCGTAACATCAGTTATTCACTCGTCTGGACTGCGCGCCCGCCCCGGCTGCCCGCCCGCCCCTGGCGTCCATCCAGCGCGCCAGGGCCACTGATCCCGCCGCCGTCCGGTTCGCGGATCGCACAGTCACGACCGCGGCGGGGACCTTCGGCTACCAAGTCTTCGTCCCGACCCACTGGAACGGGCGGCGGCCTGTCGCGACGGTCCTGTTCCTGCACGGGGCCGGCGAGCGTGGGGCCGACAACCGGGCGCAGACCAAAAATGGCATCCGCCTGCTGATCGCCCAGGACCTGGACGGCTTCCCGGCCCTCGTCGTCTGCCCGCAGTGCCGCGACAAGGAGCGCTGGACGGACCCGGACATGCAGGAAATGGCACTGAAGGCACTGGATCAGTCAGTCAAAGAATTTAACGGCGACCCAGGCCGCATCTATCTGACCGGGCTTTCTTTGGGCGGTTATGGGACCTGGGGATTGGCCCAGAAGTACCCCGAGCGCTGGGCGGCGCTGGCCCCGTGCTGCGGCGGCATCGTCTACCCACCAAAGTCGGGCGCGGCCCCCGCCGTTATCGCCCCGGACGCCGACCCTTACGCGCCTGCGGCCCGGCAGGTCGCGCACCTGCCGGCCTGGGTGTTCCACGGCGGGGCCGATCCAACCGTCCCGGTCTCGGAGTCGCGCCAGATGACGGCACTCTTGTTCTCGATGGGCGCGGAGATCAAATACACGGAGTACGTCGGCGTCGGCCACAACAGTTGGGACTACGCTTACAAGGAGAAGAACTTGCTGCCGTGGCTGTTGTCCCACCGGCGGCGCGGCTAGTCGCCCGGCGGCTCGTGCAGGAGGCGCTCCAGCGCGCGCCGCAGCGACGGCTCATCCAGGGCGCCGACGGTGACGTCCGCCACGCGCCCCTGGCGGTCGATCAGGAAGGTGGTCGGGAGTGCCCGGACCGGCCCGCCAGGCGCGGGCGGCCCCGATAACAGGATGGGGTACGGGACGCGGTATTCGGCGACGAAGGACGGCACGGAGTTCATGGCATCCTGGTCCACCGAGACGCCCGCCACGTCCAGCCCCTTCCCCTGGTAGTCTCGGGCGATCCGCACCAGGGCGGGCGCTTCAGCTTGGCAGGGCGGGCACCAGGTCGCCCAGTAGTTCAGCAGAACGACGCGCCCCCGGTGCCGCGAGAGCGTCCAGGATGGGCCGGAAAGGGCGGAGAGGGTGAGGTCCGCCATCAGCGGGCGCTCGGCGGCGGGCCTCAAAGGGGCGGTCGGCGGCGGACGGCGTTGGCCGGGGACGCCAACGGTCAAGACCACCGCCAGCAGGGCGAGCGCGGGGAACGTCAGCTTCTGCGTCAGTCTCTGCTTCAGTGAGCGGCCTGGCGCGGGCGTCATGCCGCTCCCGCCTCGAACTGCTCTAAAGCTTCGAGCGCATGGGCCGCGTACATCAGGGCGGGGCCGCCGCCCATCGAGACCGCGATCCCGATAGTCTCGCTGATCTCCTCAGAGCTGGCCCCCTGCGCCAGTGCCTCGTGGGTGTGGAAAGCGATGCAGCCGTCGCAGCGCGAAGCGATGCCGATGCCCAGGGCGATCAGCTCTTTGTGCTTCTCGCTCAAAGCGCCCGACTTCATGCTTTCCTGGTGGAGCAGTCCGTAGCCCTTCATGGTGCCGGGGATGCGCCCGCGCAGCCGCCCGATCAGTCCTTGCAGGTGCTTCCGGTATTCGGGATAAGTCTTGTCCATCTCGGTCTCCTGTTGGACTATTCAGCGCGTGGGGGCGGCGGCGCGGTTCCAGGGCAGCAGCCTCAGTGCGGACATCATAGGGCAGATGCCGAGGGCGCCGGTCAGCGTCAGCAGGAAGCCGATGAGCGCCGCCCCGTAGAAGAAGGCAGGACCGGCGAAGAAACCCGCCAGGCAGAAGCCGAGGACGAGCACGCCCGCCACGATCCGCACCTGCCGTTCCAGGGGGATGGCGCTCGTCTGACCCTCGGTGGGCAGGCCTGCCCGCCGCCAGGCGTCGAAGCCGCCCCGCACGTCCGTGACATTGTCCATGCCCAGCGCCCGCAGGCGGGCGGCGGCGAGGGCGCTGCGCCCCCCCGACTGACATATGACCAGAAGGGGCCGGTCCGTGGGCAGCTCGCCCGCGCGCCGCTCCAGGTCGGGCAGCGGGACGCAGGCCGCCCCCTCAGCATGTCCCGCCACGAACTCGTCGAAGCCGCGCACGTCTATGAGGGCGGCCCCGCCGCCCCGGACCTGGGCCGAGGCGTCTGGGGGCGCGACCATTCCTGTCGGCAGATCCTTCGTCTCGGGCGTCATCTTGTCGTCTCCCTCATCTCGTTCCCTTCTCATCCCCCTCATCGCGCGCGCGTTTGGTGCTGGCGGATGCAGTCCAGCAGGAGCAGGACGCTCCGGTCGGCCACGTCGTACAGAATATAGTTGCCGTCGCGCCGCGCCGACAGCACCCCCTGATCTTTGAGGATGCGGAGCTGCTGGCTGACGACGGCCTGGGAGGCGCCCGCCGCCTCGGTAATCTGCGTGACCGTGCAGGGCCGCCCCTGCTGCCGCAGATAGTCCAGGACGCGCAGCCGGATCGGGTGCGCGGCATTGCGGATGATCGGCGCGACCCGCTCCAGCGTCTCCATGTCTATTAAGATGTCTACTCTGTGGCCGTCTTGTTCTTTTAACATTGTTACATATTTATACCTCTACATAGAGAGAGTTGTCAAGCGCTCAGGGAGGGAGAGCTAAGACGATACAGCGATAGCCTACAATCCTCAAATTAGTCTCATGGACCTATTCACCCTGGGTAGGCTCGCCCATTAGGAGGAGAAAGCGCGGCGAAACGGGTATCAATCCCTACTACACTCGTCTCACAAGGAGCCTCACCGTGGACCAAGACAAAGACAAAAACCTGACCGTGACCATCGCCCACGATTATTTGTGACCCTGGTGCTGGGTCGGCTTCGTCCAGGCGGGCCGCCTGCGCGAAGAGTACCCCCAAATCAAGCAGGTCTGGCGCGGGTTCGAGCTGCTGCCCGAGGAGCTTGGGCCGCTGCCCGACTTCAAGCCCCAACCGCCCGACCCGGACGCACCGCCGTCCCGCTTCGAGCTGTTCTCGCGGGCCGAGGGCGCCCCCGTCCCCGCGGGGCGGACCATCGGCGTCGTCCGCACCCACAGCGCCCTGGAAGGGGCGGCCTACGCCCAGGACAAGGCGCCGGAGCACTTTGGCGCCTACAACGAAGCCGTCTACCGCGCCTTCTGGGAGTACTCGGAGGACATCAGCGACCTAGAAGTCCTGGGCCGGCTGGCTGAGGGCGCAGGCCTGGACCGGGCCGCTTTTCTCCAGGCCGTCTCATCCAAAGCTTATTATGATGAGATCGTGCGCTTCGACGACGATGCCTACGCCGCCGACGTCACGCACGTCCCGACGTTCCTGTTCCGGGGCGAGCGCTGCGCCGAGGCGCCGTACAGCGCCATCCACGACCTCGCGCAGCGCTACTTAATCTGGTATGATAAGGATTGACGTTCGGGATGCCAGTTTGGGATCGCAAACACAAACCAGCAAGACTAAGGAGGGCAATCATGGTAAGCGAGGACGAGGGCGGCTCGGCTACCGGAGCAGACACGGGGATCATCTTGGCGGAGCAAGTCAGCCGCCGCATTTACACTGTGCGCGGCTTGAACGTGTTACTGGACAGCGATCTGGCGGAGCTCTATGGGGTACCCACCAAGTCGCTCAATTTGGCAGTCAAGCGGAACGAGGGCCGCTTCCCGAGTGATAGAGGAGAAAATGCCGTGAAATTCGTCTGCTACAAAGAATTCGACGACCCGCAGGAGCCGGTCCTGCCGGGCATCTTCCACAAGGGGAAGACGCTGCCGCTTGCCCGTGTCGTCGCCGTCGCCGAGGCGCTGGCACCCAAGGGCCTTTCGGTGCCGGGTGACATCAACCAGGTCATCGGGCGACTGACCAGCTACGCCGGGGCCGTGCGCGATCTGGAAAAGGCGCGCGTGCTGGACAAGCTCTGGCAGGAGGCGGGCGTGACGGCGATGGCCCCCCTGCCCTCCCCGCACCGCATCCTCGCCATCGGGCGTAACTACAGCGAACACGCGAAAGAGATGGATAACGAGGTCCCCGACGAGCCGATCGTCTTCCAAAAGGCGTCTACGAGCGTGATCGCCGACGGCCGGCCAATCGTGCTGCCCCTGGACGTCGGGCGCGTGGACTTTGAGGGGGAACTGGCCGTGGTCATCGGGACGGCGGGCCGCAACGTCCCCGAAGACGAGGCACTGTCTTTGGTGGCGGGCTACACGCTGATCAACGACGTGACCGCCCGCGACGAGCAGAAGCGGGCCATCGGCAAGAGCCTCCCCTGGTTCCTGTCCAAGAGCTATGACACTTTCGGGCCGCTCGGCCCGTATCTCGTGACGCCCGACGAGGTGCCGGACCCGCAGAACTTGCAGATCACGTTGAGCGTCAACGGCGAAGTGCGGCAGCAGGCGAACACGTCCGAGATGCTGTTCTCGATTCCGTATCTGATCTCGTATCTGTCCCGCCGCTTCGCCCTGGCCCCCGGCGACGTGATCGCGACGGGCACCCCCCCCGGCGTCGGCCCCTTGAAGGCCGGGGACCTGGTGGAAGTGCGGATCGCCGAGATCGGGACGCTGACAAACCCGGTCGTCAGTGAGGACGAGGTGTTCTGACGCCGAGGGGCAGCGACTCAGGAAGAAAGGCAGCCCCAGTGGGGCTGCCAGAGCAGTTCCATCCAAACGGCGTAGGGGCAGAGTCCCCCTGCCCTCTTCCCCCCTCTTTCCGCCGTTATCCCCTTCCGCCTTAATATGCCGCCCCGCTCAACGTCACGGCCCGGTCCAAATGCACCTCGATCTCGTCGCCCGACTTCAGGCTCACGTCCCCCCCGCGCCGGTCCGAGGCGGCCCCCGCCGCTGCCCCGCCGAGGGCGCCCAGGATGGCCCCGCCCAAGGCGTCGCCGAGCTTGTGCTTGCGCCCGATGAGGACCCCGAGCAGGGCGCCCAGGCCCGCACCCGCGCTCGCGCCCTTCTTGGCGCGCTCCTCGGGGTGCCCGCCGTCGGCAGGCCCGGTCATGTGCATGGTAGCGACGTTGCGGACGGCATACGGGCCGTCGCCGCGCTGGAGATCGAAGCTGGCGTCCGCCTGCCCGGCGTCCCGGCCGCTCGCGGGCCTGACACGAGTCACATGGCCGTACAACAGAGTGCCCAGGGGCAGGTCGTTGGCGTCGTCGTCGGCGATTTCCGCCTGCACACGGTCGCCGACGCGGGCGCGGGCCGAGCTGAAGTCTTTGAGCAGCCGAATCTTCAGGGTCGTCCCGGCTTCCAAATGGTGGGGCGGGCTATCGTCTGCCCGCGCCTCCCCCTGCGCCCGCGCGCCCCCTGCCAGGAGGGCGACCCCGAGCAGCAAAGCGACGCCGAACGCGGACCGAGTGAGAAGGATATTCATGGCGGGCCTTTCGTAAATGAAGTAACCCTACTTGGTCGGCAAAACGGCGCAGTTTGTTCCCGGCGCAGTCGCCTGCGCCTAGAACGTGTGGTTGACTGGATCGTAGTTGATCCCGCCCACAGCTGAGTGCTTGAGATGTCAGCCTCGTCTGCAACGGCTGGTCCTCCGCCACAATCATCACATGGGCCTGCTGCGCGAGAGTGGTGAACGCCGAGGTAAATGAGGATGCCTGCGGCAACGTCATTTGAATCGGGATATCCGGGGCGGCCTGGGCCTGAGGGATGGAGAAGAATAATGGGAGAAGCAGTGACGACAAGGCGGCCGTCAGAGCGCCGCATAAGGGACTTACCATACCAACCTCCTCGCAGGAACACTCCTGCGCCGACATCACAGATAAACGGGCCGCCCCCGAACGACGACGGACGACCCGCAGCACGAACACAGCTACTAGGGTGCAGCAGGGGCACCCAAAGTAACAGACGCACTTGCAGTGACTGGCCCTGAGTATTGGGCCGAAGTGTATGCTGTTAATGACGCCGACCGCGTAACTTTTGTGGGGGGGCTGTTTGGGTCAATGGCAACGGAGTAGCCATGTGAACTGGTGAAAGAGTAGGCATGATTCGGAGCGTTCGCCGTGGTTCCGCTCGCACTGGCTTCATAGGGGACTGAGGCACTGCTGTTCGCCGATCCGGCACCAATGCCAGCGGTGCTTCCGCCGGCAGAGAAACTGTCGGTGCCCCCGAATCCAGTCTGAGTTGTAGGGGAACCCGTCCAAGTGTAGTCCACCTTTACGTTGCCACTGAAGCCGCCCCCAGCAGTGTAGGGATAGCTGGGGGGATTAGAACTGATCGTGACCGTCCCGATTGGGTTCATAGTCTCGATGACGGTGTTGCCGTACTGAGTAGGTGTGCCGTTTTGGGAGTCGTAGTAAGGCTTGCCCATCGTCCACTGTGCCTGGGCGGGTCGCGCCAGGCCGACGGCGGCTAGGGAGAGGGCCACTAGAAGAAGAGAAACGAGGCGGTTCATCGCAGTCTCCTTTCGAGGGACGGGCAGGAGCCGCGACTGTTGGGAGCCGCGACTGTTCGCAGTCTTGCCCCGAGGGTGGATTCATCATAACATGTGCGCGCTCCCCTGTCAAGCGATATTTTGATGCTGTCCAAAATAAGCTATAGAGGCGCCACCGGCGGGGAGCACGGGCAAGCGGGGAGCAGACACAAAAGGAAAGGAAAGGGCGAACACAAGGTTCGCCCCTACGGGTGCCGGCGATAGGGCCGGCCTCGCCCTGTACCTCGCGCCGCCCCCCTACCTCGCGCCTACTCGCGCCGAGCGCTGCGGACGGGGGCGGGCATCGGCACACCTGGCCTCAGGGCGTGCCACAGGACCGCGTTCAAGGCGTCCGGGTCGGCACGGTCCGGGCCGGACAGGTCCAGCTTGGCCGAGGCGGTCGCCCCTGCGCCCTTGCTCGGGTTTTTGGCTTCCAAGTCCACCTTGGGGCTGATGTTCGCCCAGGCGGTCAAGTCGGGCGTGGCCGTGAAGCACGACAGCATGGGCGTGGCCCCCTGGTCGTATTGGGTCATCGGGGGCAGGCCCAGGATCATCTCCATGGTCCGCAGCATGGAGGCGGTCGTGTACTGGGTGCTGTCCACCTGCCCGCGCTTGACGTAGGGGGAGATGACCAGGCCCTCGGTGCGGTGGGCGTCAACGTGATCGGGTCCGTTCTGGGCGTCGTCCTCGATGACGAAGATGGCCGTGCTGTTCCAGAAGCGCGAGCGGGAGATGCCCTCGACGATCTGCCCGAGCGCCTGGTCGTTCGAGGCGACGGCAGCGACGGGCGTGTAGGCCCCGGCCTTCAGGCCCGCCGTGTGGTCCTCGGGCAGCCAGGCCACCATGAACTGCGGCCACTGACCCGTCTTCTCGGCCTGCGTCAGCTCGCCCAGGAACAGGGCGGCCCGCTCGGTGTCGCGGCCCTTGCCGAAGGGAAACTTGGACCAGGCGGTGTTGACGTGGCCGGCCAAGCCCTTGCTGCCCGCGAAGACCGGCGCCGCATTGGGGGTGGAGGTGAAGTCCGCCTCCTCGCCGTAGGAGCGGTAGGAAACGCCGTGGCGGGCGCAGTTGTCCCAGATCTCCCCGGCGGGCGAGTCGGCGACGCGGTCGTCGCCGTCCGGCTCGCCCCGGCCGCTGTAGCTGCTCGGCCAGGCGCGTTCGATGAAGTCGGTGGCGTAGGCGGCATCGCACCACTTATGGCCGTCTTCCGACACCTCCCCGTTGCAAAAGAGGTTGTCCAGGAGAACGTAATGTGCGGCCAGCGCGTGGGCGTTGGGCGTCACGGCCTGCCCGAAGATGGTCAAGCGCGGATCGCCGTTGCCCGAGGGCATGTCCCCGAAGACCTGGTCGTAGGTGCGGTTCTCGCGGATGATATACACGACGTGCTTGATCTTGCCCAGGGCCTCTCTGGCTCCCACAGCATTGGGGGCGGGGGGGGCGGCATGGGGCGTGTTGGCATAGACCTGCCCCGTGTAGGCGGCAAGGCCCGCCGCGTCAGGCAGGGTCACGGCCGAGACCGCCCCGGTCAGGGCGCCGCCGATGTAGTCATAGGGCTGGCCCGAGACCGGCTGCACACGCGTGTAGGGCGTCGTCGCCTTGTCATTGGCCCGGAAGCTCAAGCCCTTGCCGGTCCCGACATACAGCGTCTTGCCGTCCGGGGCGAGGGCCAGGGCGCTCGGATACCAGCCCGTGGGGAGGAACCCAAGGACGCGCGACTCGCGCCGGTCGGAGGTGTCCACGACGGCGACGTCGTTGTTGTCGGCGTTTGCGACATAGAGCCGGGTGCCGTCGGGCGAGAGGGCCAGGGCGTCGGGCGTCGAGCCGACGGGGTCGCGCTGGTCCAGCGACGTTGTGACCGTTTCGGCCACCTTGCCGCCCACGATGACGGAGACGCTGTTTGCGCCGGCGTTTGCGACGAACAGCCGGCCGTTCTTGTCCCAAACCAGCTCGTTCGGCTGGCTGCCGACCTTGATGCGCCCCTTCGGGGACAGGTCTGATGCGTCCAGGAGGCTTACCGTGTCGTCGCCCATATTGGAGACGGCGAGGGTCTTACTGTCCGGCGACAGGGCGCAGGCGTAGGGCCGCGCCCCGACTTTGGCCGACGCGGCGACGGCGCGCGGCTTGCCGGCCAGCTTGTAGACGGTGTCGTTCTGGATGTTGACCGCGTACAGCGACTCGTCCGGCCCCATCGCCAGCCCCGCTGTGAACCGCTCGAACTTCAGGTGATAGTCGCCCGGAACCTTGGCGGTGGCATCGCTGAGGCCGGGGATGTCAATGGGAGTGCCCGGCGTCAGCGCGCCGTCCGCAAACTTCAAGTGCAGGATGGGGTGGTGGAACGACTCGATCAGGGCCGCGCCCGTGCCCGCCTTGGCAGCGTCCGACAGGAACTCCGCCGAGGGCGGCCCGCCGCCTGAGACGTACAGGTCGTCGCCCTCGGTATCGAAGCACATCCCCGCCCAGACTTTGCCCAAGTCCACGCTCTGCGTGACCCTGTTCGCGGCGGGGTCAATGACGCTGACACCGTGGTCGTGGTAGCCGCCGGTCAGGACCAGCAGGGACTTGCCATCGGGGCTGAACTGCATCTTCAGCGGCAGGTCGCCCGGCAGCGCGATTGGCGTCCCGGCCGGCGTGACGTGCCAGCCGTTCGGCAGCCGCGTCCCCGTGCCGTTGCC
>JANOOM010000045.1:0-10499 GCA_031421335.1 Armatimonadota bacterium | reverse complement strand
GCCTGGTTTCGAGCCTGGAGCCGCTGGCGGCCCCCGCGCTGCCCCCGCCGCGCCCCGCCGCCGAGTTGGCGGCCGCGCCGGCGTCCGCCCTTTCCGGCGAGGAGCATCGCGCCCTGACGCGCTGCCTGCGCGCCTTCTTCGAGCGCAACCGCTCTGTGCGCGACCATGCCGCCGGGCTTGCCGTGAAGATCGGCCGCGCCGCGGACGACGTCCGCGCGGTGGCCGAGGGCCTATGCGCGGCGGGTGTCTTGGTCCAGGAGGACTGTCATGGCATGACCATCTTCCACGAGGCCAGGCAGGAGCAGTCCCATGCGTGAGCGCGTTGACGATGCCAGTGGGACACTCGGCGGGGTGGACGCGGGACTCCGTGAACCGATGGGAATCCCCCAGCTCGACCGGCTGCTGCAAGGTGGCCTGCCGGAAGGGAACTCTCTGCTGGTGCAGGGGGCACCCGGCACGGGCAAGACCATTCTGGGGATGCAGTTCCTGTACGCCGGCATCACCCAACAGGACCTACCCGGCCTGCTGGTGTCGTTCGAAGAACACCCGCGCCGCTTATACCGCGACGCCCGCGCCCTGGGCTGGGACTTCGAAGCCTTGGAACAGGCGCGCAAGCTGGTGATCGTCTTCACGTCGCCCGAGGCATTTCTGCTCGAGATCGCCTCCGACCAGTATAGCCAGATGATCCGCGATTACGGCTTCGGGCGCGTCGTCGTGGATAGCCTGACCAAGTTTGAGAGCTACCCGGACAAGGCCGAAGCGGCGCGGGTGCGTTTCGAGCGCATCGTCAACGCTCTGCGGCTGGAAGACATGAGCGTGCTGATGACGCGCGAGACCGAGTCGCGCGAAGCGCCCTTCCGGGTGACGCCCGAAGAGTATCTCGCCGACACTTTGATCCAGCTCGAATACCGGCGCCTGGGCGACGCCCGCGACGGGCGGCGAATCCGCCTGCTGGAAGTCTTGAAGAACCGAGGGTCGGGCCATTCGTCGTCGCCGCACCCCTTCGAGATCGCCGAGGGCGGTATTCACCTACAGCCGATTCCCGCCATCGAGTAGCACCCTATTATGCCTTTCGAGCAGACTTGCCCCCTTTTTGCCCCGGAACTGGTCCGGCTCGACTCGCCCGCCGCCATCGCCGCCTACTTGAAGGACTGGCGCGGGCGCATCAACAGCGCCGACTCGCTCCGGGACAGCACGGGGACCGAGCTGATGGCGCATAACACGGCCCTCGTGGACGCCGTCCTGCGCCGCTTGTTCGCCCTGGCCGTCGAGCGCGCCGGGCCGGTCGCCGGGGAACCCGCGCTTGCCATCATCGCAACAGGTGGCTACGGGCGCCGGGAACTCGCCCCGTTCTCCGACGTTGACGTCACGTTCGTCCCCGCCCTCGAAGACGATCCCTACCTGAACGTACTGATCAAAGACATGTTCCAGATGGTCATGGACGTGTTCCTCTACGGCGCGAACCTTAAAGTCGGCTATGCTTACCGGCTTCTGGGCGACCTGGGCCGGCTGGATCACCAGACGCAGACCACGCTGCTCGACGCGCGGCTTTTGTGCGGCGATCGCGCCCTGTTCACCGAGTTCCGGTCCCGGTTCCGGGCGGGCCTGCTGACGGCGGACTTCCTGTTCCAGAAGTGGGCCGAGCGGCGGGCCGTCCTGGCAAAGCACGGCGGGGACCAGGTCTATGGGGTCGAGCCGAACGTCAAGGAAGGCGCGGGTGGCCTGCGCGACATCCAGAACGCCGAGTGGATGGGCGAGGTGCGCTGCCACGCCGGGCTGTCCCGGCTCTGGCCCACCCTGGTGGAAACCGGCATCGTGTCCGCCGACGAGTCGGCCCGGATCAAGGAGGCCCGCGACTTCCTGCTCTGCGCCCGCGCCGCCCTCCACATCATTTCGGGCGAGGCGCGCGAGAGCCTGACGGCGGAAAAACAGGAGTCGGTCGCCGCCCTGCTCGGCTATGCGGACACCCCCGATGCCCCCGCCGTCGAGGTCTTCATGCGCGACTACTACACCGAGACCGCGGCGGCGCGGCGCATCGCCCGCAAGGTCATCACGCGCTGCCTGGACAGCGAGCTTCCGCTCGGGCTGGGGTTGGTCTCCACGCGCCGAGTTCTGTCGGTCGCCGACCCGGTCGCCGCCGCCCGCGACCCGGCCCTGCCGCTGCACGTCGCTGAGCTGGCGCAGGCTTACGGGCTGGCTGTCTCGGAGGAGCTGGAAGAGGAGATCGGGAGGTACCAGGCCGCCCAGCCTTCCCCCGCCGACCCGCCGCTGGCGGGCCGCGTCCTCGCGCGCCTTCTGACGGCAGGGCGCGGTGTGGCGGATGCTCTGGACCGCCTGGAATTGCAGGGCGCTTTAGCGTGGCTGATCCCCGAGTTCGGCCCCCTGATGGCGCTGATTCCCTATGACGCCGCCCACAACTACACCGTAGGCGCCCACTCGCTGCGGGTCGTCCGCAACTTGGAAGACTTCAAGGCCGAAGGGCGGTCCCCCGAGGGCCGCCGTTTGATGGGCGAAGTCGCGAAGCCCGAAGCTCTGTACCTCGCCGGCCTGATCCACGACATCGGCAAGCAGTGGCCCGACGGGCCGCACGCCGAGACCGGGGCCGCCGCCGCTGCCCACATCTGTGAACGGTTAGGCTGGGACAGCGAGCGCCGCGACAAGGTCGTATTCCTCGTCCGCTGCCACCTGCTTATGGCCGAGACCAGCCGCCTGCGGGACCTCACCCTGCCGGAGACGACGACGGAGTTTATCAAGCAGGTTCCGGATATGGATTCGCTGAACATGCTTTATCTGCTGACCCAGTCCGACACCGCAGCCGTCGGCGCGGGTGTCTGGACGGAAGTCCAGGGCCGTTTCCTGTCCGAGCTGTACGCCCGCGCCGAGGCAATGCTGGTCGCCCCAGTCGCCTCCGACGACGGCGGGCCGTCGCCCGCATCCGTCCCCGACCTCAAACGCCAGCGCGAGCGCATCCGCAAGGGCTTGGCCCGGCGCGACCTCCCTACCGACATCGTCCTGGAACACACCCGCAACCTGCCCGCCCAGTACCTGCTGAACACGCCGCTCGAAGAGATGTACCTGCACATCGCCATGATCGGCCGGCTGCGCGAGACTTTCGCACCGTCTGTGGACTTCAAGCACGACTTTGGAGCTGACCACACCGAAGTCACGATCTGCGCCTATGACGACCCCAAGCCGGGCCTGCTAGCGAAGATCACCGGCGTTTTGTACGCCCACGACGTCAACCTGCACACCGCCCAGGTCTTCACGCGCGAGGCCAGCGTCCGCATCGCCATTGACACCCTCTGGGTGGACTATCGGGGCAAGCCCCTCTCGGTGGGCAAGCGGGCCGAACTCCAGGACAGCCTGCGGCGCGTCCTGCTCGGCGAGGTTGGCATCGGCGAGCTGCTTCAAGCACACCGGAAGCCGCTCAAAGAGCAGACGATCTACACGGCAACCATAGATGAGAACGCCTCGGAGCGCTTCAGCCTGCTCGAAGTCAGCGCCCCCGACGAGACCGGCGTCGTGTACCGCCTGGCCCGCGCCGTTTCGGCCCTGAGCTGGAACATCCACGCCGCTCGCCTGTCCGTCTGGGGCAGCCGCGCCCGTGACGCTTTCTACGTCACCGCCCCGGACGGTGGCAAGGTCCCCGCCGCCGATGCCGCCCGCCTATTGTCCGCCCTGCCGCACGAAGATTACAGCAAGAAGAAGCGGCTCGCGCCGCCCGCCCGGAGGTAACCAGAACGAAACGATGCCAATGACAAAGCAGAGCCACGGCGGCTGGAGCGGGTCCGCTGAGACCCGGCCCATCCGCGCCCCCAAAGACAAAGGGCCGGTCTTCCCCCGCCGGGGCGCCCACGGCTTCTCCCGGCCTGACGTACTGCCGCGCCAGACGCCCGGACAGCCTGGCCCGCGCCCAAAGCAGCGCTCCGACGCTTAGAAAGCTGACAAGAAATGCCCAGCGACACCAACAACGCCACTGAGTACAGCGAGAAATACCTGCACGTCAAGAAGAAAAGCGTCGAGCGCGCCCAGGCGCGCGGCGAGACCGGCACGCGCGTCGCCGCCCCGCGCTCCCAGCGCCTACCGCCCGGCCAGTATCTGACCGAGAAGTTTCCCGTCCTGGACCTCGGCATTCAGCCGATGTTCCTGCCCGACAAGTTCCTCCTGACCATAGACGGCGCGGTGAACAATCCCGTCTCCCTCAGCCTGGACGATTTGCGAAAACTCCCGAGCCTGGAGCTGACGGCGGATTTCCACTGCGTCACGCACTGGAGCCGCTACGACTTGCACTGGACCGGCATCCCCTTCGAGAGCCTCGTGGACCTGGTCGAGCCGCATCCGAACGTCTCCCACGTCATGCAATACGGCAAGGACGGCTACACCACGAACAACGCTCTGTCTGAGCTGATGCACCCGGATATTATCGTCGCCTACGCCTTGGACGGCGGCCCGATCCCGCGCGAGCACGGTGCCCCGATTCGCATCATTACGCCGCACTTGTACGCCTGGAAGGGGGCCAAGTTCCTGAACCGCATCGAGTTCCTGACCGCCGACAAGCGCGGCTTCTGGGAGGTGCGCGGCTACCACAACCACGCCGACCCGTGGACCGAAGAGCGGTTTTCTTGAGAGCCCTCGTCGGCAGGCTCCTCGCCCTCTGCGCCCTCCTCCTCTGCTGCGCCCCCGCCGCCCATGCCGGCTGGGCGGAAGACGCGCTGACCAAAGAAGCCAACTACATCGCCGATGCCTCGTTCAGCGAGTCCGCCACGCACCACACCGGTGCCGCGCCCTCGTCCGCCGGGTACGGCGCGATCAACGACGTGCGAACAGACCAGTCCGGCCCCGATTGGGTGCAGCCGCAGGAGTCGGCGGTGGCCGCGATCGGCCTGATGGGGGCGGCCCGGCAGCTCAAACCCGCCCTTCAGGACACGGCCTGCTATGATGCCGTCTTGGGCCACTTCTTCCGGACCTGGCTACTCGCCAGCCGTCAGGGCATGGACGTTGACCGCCGCGACGCCGACTACGGCGCTTTCGCCCGGCGCGTCTTCTATGACAAAACAGGCCACTGGCAGCGCGACGACGGCTACAATTCCGGCACGACCGGCATGACAGTCATCGCGCTCTGGAAGCACAGCGAGTATCTAGAGGCGACTGGGCGAGCCGGGGACGCCGCCTGAACCCCGCCTATCACCTGGTCCAGGGCAGCGCCGCCGCGCCAGACCTCTGGACCTCGGACAGCGTCTACACCGCCCTCCACGACCCCGTTCTCCTCGACCGCGCCCGCCGCCGCTTCGAGTGGGCCAACAAGTCCGAATACGCCGCTCTCTGGCTCGGCACCGGCACCCGCCTGGAGGCCAACGTCGGCAACGGCCTCGTAGACTGGCGCGACGGCGACAACTACGCCCACAAGGCCGAAAACTGGCAGCGCTTCGTGGACACCAGCGCCTACTTCATCGGCATGACCCTGCGCGTCTGCTATGGCCGCGACACCAAGCTCGTGCCGGAATAGTGGTACAATCAGGGCATGGCGACAATTACCATCATAGTAGACGAGATCACGGAAGCCGACTTGCAGCGCCAGTCCGCGAAGGAAGGACGGCAAGCCAGCGAATACGCCGCACGGCTTCTCGTGCGTGCCGTGCGTAATGCACGCCCGCGTGTGGTCTTTGACCCGGAACTTCTTAAAGCCTATACGGCAGAGAACGCGGAGGAGGAGGAAGCTCTCGCCAACTCTGACGGCGCCCACCGCGCGCAGGTGCTGGCCGAAGAGGAACAGGAATGAAATAGGGGGAGGTCTGGATGGTGGACTTTGGCGACCCCTCCGGCCCAGAGCAGGCGGGCATCCGGCCTGCCATCGTTCTTCAGGATGATGCACTCAACCAAAACCTGATCACGAGCATCGTGATCCCTTTGACCAGCAAAACGAAGCGGCTCGCGATCCCCACGACGGTCTTTTTCCCAGCGGGTGAGGCTGGCCTGACGCGAGACTCCGTTGCCCTCTGTCATCAGATCCAGGTTCGCGGCAGGGCGCGCTTTCTTTCACTCCCGCTCGGCCTTTGAGGCAGCGAAAAAGAAGCGCCGCTCGTGCTTGGCACGAGCGGCGTCTTTTACAAGGGGTTGACCTGGTTCCTAGAGGAATATGTGCCCTACGCACGCATCCATTCTAGGCCCCGCTTGGTTAGGGGAGGCGACAATTCGGAGAGCGGGCCGCTCCTGCCATCAGTATAGCATAATCGCACCAAACCACGATCGCATTGCTTATCCTTTGGTGACTTCCAATCTGCGCCCGACCGCCTCCCCCACTGCTGCCAGCTCCTTCATCAGCGACTGGAAGGCGGGGATGGTGATGGACTGGGCGCCGTCCTTCAGCGCCTTCTCCGGGTTCGGGTGGACTTCCACCAGCAGGCCGTCCGCGCCGACGGCCAGCGCGGCTTTGCACATGGCGGGGACCATCGAAGACCGGCCTGTCCCCTGCGACGGGTCCACGACGATGGGCAGGTGCGAGAGTTCGCGCACGGCCAGCACGGCGGACAGGTCCAGAGTGTTGCGCGTATAGGTCTCGAACGTCCGCACGCCGCGTTCGCAGAGCATGACGGCGTCGTTGCCGCCCTTGATGATGTACTCGGCGGCCTGGAGCCATTCCTCGATCTTCGCCGACATGCCGCGCTTGAGCATGACCGGTTTCTTGAGCTTGCCGACCTCAATCAAGAGGTCGTAGTTCTGCATGTTACGCGTCCCGATTTGCAGGATGTCGGCGTACTCGCAGACCAGATCAATGTTGCCGATGTGCATGACCTCGGTGATGACCGGCAGGCCCGTCTCGGCCCGCGCCAACGCCAGCAGTTTCAGGCCGTCCTCGCCCATGCCCTGGAACGAGTACGGCGACGTGCTGGGCTTGAACGCCCCGCCGCGCAGTACGGTCGCCCCGGCGGCCTTGACGGCGCGGGCCGTTTCCATGAGCTGCTCCTCGGACTCGACCGTGCAGGGGCCGGCCATCATCACGAAGCCCTCCCCGCCGATATCAACGTCGCCCACCTTGACGACGCTCTTTTCGGGCCGGTACTCGCGGGAGGCGAACCGATATGGCTTCAAGATCAAGACCGCGCGCTCGACGGCGGGCAGCGCCTCGATCTGGTCGGCGACGTGGGCTTCATCCTGCGTCGGTGTGCCGACGGCGGCGATGACGGTGCGCTCAGTGCCATAGATCGGATGTATCTCGTACCCCCATTCCCGGAGCGCGCCCTCGACTTCGCGGACCTGCGCTTCGGCGGCGCCCGCCTGCATCACGACGATCATTGCGCGCTCCCCTCTTTCAGAAACTTGTCCAGCCACGCCAGGTTGCGGTGCAGGCGGTCCAATCGCAGGTCCGGCGGGCCACTGCGGGACAGCCCGTGGGACGTTTCGGCGGGGTAGCGCACGAACTCGACGGGCTTCCTTTGCAGCCGCAGGGCCGCGAACAGCTCCTCGGCCTGGCTGACCGGGCAGCGCAGGTCGCCGTCGGAGTGGATGAGCAGCAGGGGCGTATTGATCTTCCCCGCATAGGCCAGCGGCGAATGCCGCCACAGGTCGGAAGGGTCGTCCCAGGCGTTGCCGGTGTAATAAGTGCCATGCGACCAGGGGAAGTCGCATGTCCCCGCCATCGAGTGGATGTTGTTGACCAGGCGGTCGGCGATGGCGCAGGCGAAGCGGTCCGTGTGGCCCACCGCCCAGGCCGTGAGGTAGCCCCCATACGAGCCGCCCATGATGGCGGTCTTCTTGGGGTCGGAATAGCCCCGTGCGATGGCCTCGTCCGCGACGCGCTCCACGTCCGCGAGGGCCGGGCCGCCCCAGTCGCCTTTGATGGCCTTGGTGTGCGCCTCGCCGTAGCCCTTGGAGCCGCGCGGGTTGGCGTAGGCGACGACGTAGCCCTGTGCAGCGAGCCACTGAAGCTCGTGGAACAGCGTGTTAGCATACTGGAGGTGCGGCCCGCCGTGGACGTACACCACCAGGGGAGCCGTACCGTCCGCCTTGAAGTCAGGCGGCAGCAGGAACCAGCCGGGGACCGTGCCGCCTTCGCCGTTGTCTAGTGCGAATGGGGTGGGGGACTGGAGCGCGATCTCATCTGACCAAGTCCGGTTCAGGTCGGAGACTTGCTTGTCGCCAACGAAGACCTCGGCGGGAACGGTCGGCGCCCCGAGAGTGTAAGCGAGCGTGTCACCCGCCACGGCGAAGCCGCCCGCGACATGACCGGACGGCGTCAGCGGCGTCAACTCGCCGCCCTCGGCGGGCATGCTGTAGATGCGCGTGTCGCCGTCCTCGCTGACCGGGAAGAACAGGCGCGTGCCGTCCGCGCTCCAGACCAGGCTTTCGCCGCCCCCGCCACCCACATCCGCGATGGAAAGCGCGCCGACTGCCTTGTCCGTGTGGCCGGTCAAGTCCTGCGCTGTCTCCCCGCCGCCAGCGGGCAGGACGAAAACGCGGTCATTGTTCGTCCCCCACTGGTCCATAGGATCCGGGTTGCCGATGAAGGCCAGCCGGCCGTCCGGGGACCAGGCCAGACTGCTCTTCTCGCCAGGCGGGGCGGGCAGGGCAGCGATGTCGCCCACCTCAGCAGAGACCGTCCAGATCTGCGTGTCCGCCGTGCCGCTCGCGTCTCCGTCGGGCCGGCGGTCTGAAAGGAAGGCCAGCGTCCGCCCGTCCGGCGACCAGCAAACGTCGTCGCAGGCGTATTCGCCCCCCGTCAGCGCCCGCGCCTCGCCCGTCTTGGCATCAGCGACGTACACCTGCGAATACGAGCCGTCAAAGTACCCGAAGCCATCCAAGCGGTAGCCCAGGCGCGTGTGGACACGCGGCGGGGAAGACAGCCCCTTCGCTTTGCGCTCTTCAATGGCCTTCTTGGTGGAGTCGTGCGGCGTGGCTCGGTATAGGAAGGCGATGCTAGCCCCGTCCGGCGACCAGCGCAGGCCCTGAATGCTGCCCGCCTCCAGGTGCGTCAGGGCGGACGCTTCGCCGCCGTCGGCGGGGATCAGGAACACCTGCGCCTGCTCCTCCTGCCGGTCCGAGACGAAGGCGATCTGCGCCCCGTCCGGCGACCAGCGCGGCCCGCCGTCGTTCCACTTGCCGCCGGTGAACTTATGCGCCGGGCGGCTGCCGTCGGCGGGGGCGACCCAGACCTCGCCCCGGTAAGTGTTCTTCTCCAGGTCCGTCGCCGTGCGAACAAAGGCGACACGCGCTCCATCGGGCGAGATCTGCGGGTCCCCAACGTTCTGCAAGGTCAGCAGGTCGTCGGCAGTGATCGGGCGTTTAGTAGTAGTCACTCGGCGTTCCTCTGCTGCAAAGCATGAATTTGATTCATGATCTCCTCCGGCGTGAGTTGATCTAGCAACTGATGTCTCTCAACGGAGTAGTCGCCTTTTCCATTCGTGAACTGTTGCATGAACCTTATCATGCCGACGACGCCCAGTTCACGTTTGAGAACTTCCAGGCCGTGATGCCGGATTTGTTCAGCCGTCATTTCTTCCATCGTCGTTTACCACCTTCATGAGCCAGTCTGCCGGATTGGCGACTCTTACAGCCAACCTCGTATGGACGCGAAGCGCGAGCCTGAGAAAGCGGTCGTCAGTCGTAAGCAGGACGTCTGCCTCTGCCGTTTCGGCACAGGCGATGTGCAGTGCGTCAAAAAAGTGGAAGCCAAGCGCCTGTAGATCGTGAGTGCGATGCACTTGGTCTTCCCCAACGAAGACAAATTCCGTCGCAGTCTCGGCGATCTGTTGAAGCCTTGCCTTCAGCTCCTGGTCACGGTTCCTGTCTATCTCGGCCTGGATGGCCGTGCTGCCAATGAGCAGTAACTGGCCGTAACCAACCCGTTTCAGCACCGTCAATACCGCCGCCGACTCCAAGCGAATCCGGTCCTGTGTCTGATCGTTGAACGGGCGGTTTAGGCAGCACACGTCGAGGTAGACGCTGGTCATCTTAATCCAGCACTTCTCTCAGCGCCGCGATGAACCGCTGGTTCTGCGGCATCGTCCCTGTGGACACGCGGATATGGTGCGATAGGCCCATCCCATGCGCGGAGCGGACGATAACGCCTTTGTGCTGCAACGCCTCGAAGACCGCGCGGGCGTCCCGGCCCACGTCCACCAAGACGAAGTTTCCCTCGCTGGGGACATAACCCAGGCCCATGCGCGCGAACTCGTGGTAGAAGTAGTCTCGGCCCTCGGCGTTCAGAGCGACCGTGCGGGCGACGTGCTCCCCATCGCCCAAGGCGGCGGCGGCGGCGGCCTGGGCGGGCAGGTTGACGTTGAAGGGCGAGCGGACGCGGTTCAAGAGGGTGGCGATTTCGGGGCGCATGATGCCGTAGCCGACGCGCAGGCCCGCCAGTCCGTAGGCCTTGGAAAAGGTGTGAAGGATGACCACGTTGCGGCCCTCAAGCACCAGCGGGCGAAGGTCCGGCTTCTTGGGGTCGGTGACGTACTCGTCGTAGGCTTCGTCCAGCACCAAAATCACGTCGCGGGGGATGCGGT
>JANOOM010000044.1:0-14252 GCA_031421335.1 Armatimonadota bacterium | reverse complement strand
CCAGTCGCCGTTCCATGATGGGACCGACCGCTTCGAGCAGACGCTGGCGGCTTTGTACTCGCGGGACGCTCTAGCGGAAGCCGGCTTGGAGGCGCTATCGGTCTTGAAAACACTGAACGCCCTGCCGCCCGCCGCACTCTCATCTGTCGGCAGCAAATATCCCAAAGACGATCTGGGCGAAGGCCTGCACCAAGTCGCCCTGCTGATGAAAAGCGAAGTCGGGCTGGAAGCCGCTTGTTTAGATCACGGCGGTTACGACACCCATGTCGTCCAGGGGACATCGCAGGGGGTACTGGCGGGCCGTTTGGAGAGCCTGGCCGGCGCGCTGGCTGCCTTCGCCGACGATCTGGGGCCGGCACGCTGGGGGCGTACCACGGTCGTGGTCATGTCCGAGTTCGGGCGGCGCGTACCGGAAAACAGCGGGCTGGGCACCGACCACGGCCGGGCGGGCGTTATGCTGGTGCTGGGCGGTCACGTCGTGGGCGGGCGCGTACACGGGCGATGGCCGGGGCTGGCGCCCGCACAGCTCGACGGGCCGGGCGACCTCAAAGTGACCACGGATTACCGGGCCGTGCTGGCTGAAGTGATCGCGCGTCGCCTCCACAACCCGAACGTCGCGGCGATCTTCCCCGGCCTCGTCCCCACCTCGGTGGGTGTCGTCCATGCCTGAACGGACGCTCCCTTGGGGTATCATCACGCGCATGAGCAGCAGCCGCCGGGATGCGGCGCGGGAAGAAGCGAGCGACGAGGCGCTGGCCGAGCACGTCCGCGCGAGTGGGGATGTCGCCGCTTTCGGCGTCCTGGTGACGCGCTACCGCGCCCGCGTCGTCGCCCTGGCCCGCCAGATGCTCGCCGTTCAATCGCCCGACGAGGCCGAGGACGTCGCCCAGGAGGCGTTCGTCGCCGCCTATGACAAACGCCTGTCGTTCAAGCGCGGCGAGCCGTTCCGCCCCTGGCTATACCGGATCGCAGTCAACCGCTGCCTGGACCGCCTGCGCGCCCAGTCGCGGCGCCCGGCCTTTCTAGAGATCGCGTCGGTCCCCGAGCTAATTGGCGAGGGTGGAGACCCTCTGGAAGCATTGCTGACCGAGGAAGGCGAGCAGCGCTTATCCGCCGCCGTTTTCGCCCTGCCGCCGAAGCTGCGGGCCGTGTTCCTGCTGCGTCACATAGACGATCTCTCCTATGACGAGATCGCTGCCGCCGTAGGCGTGCCGCTTGGGACCGTCAAAACGCACTTGTTCCGCGCCCGCGCTCTTCTGCGCGCCGCGCTCTCGGAGTATTTAGAGCCATGATCTGCCGGACCGCCGACCTCGTGATACAGGAAGCTTTGGATGGCGCGCTTTCGCCTGCCGCGCGGGCGCGTCTGGACGCGCACCTCCTCTCCTGCGCGGCCTGCCGCCAAGCCTGGGACTCGCAGCGCGCTCTGGCCCGCGTCGTTGGCCGCTGGGCGCGGCCCCGGCCTAGCGACGACCCCGGTGACGCCTTCAACGCTGCTGTGCTGGCGCGGATCAGCGTGCGTCCCGCGCCTGTCTACCGCTCTCTTTGGGTGCCTCTGGTGGCGACGAGCTTGCTGATTGTCCTGCTGGCCTGTGTGCCGGGCCTGCTTTCCCCTGGCCTGGACGCCGTGGGCGGGGCGGCCCGGCAGACGCCCGGCTGGCTCCTTGCCAACCTGCGCGGCGTCCCTTCCGACGCTTCCGGGGCCTGGAGCGCGCTGACTATCGCGGTCCCCTTTCGCGTCTGGGTCTGGCCCGCTTTCCTGGCCGCCGTCATCGTGAACGCGATGTTCTGCTTCCGGGCGCGGCAGGCACAGATGCGGGGGAGCTTGTCATAAACCACGCAAACCATTCCGACCCCGGACGCCTATTTCTGGGCGGCCCCATCGTCGTCCTTCTCCTCATTGCGGGCCTGTGTTCCCTGGGCTTGCTGGCCCTGCTGTTCGGGCGTGCGGCCCCCCTGGCAAGGCTGGGCGAGCGGGCTGCCGCTCGGCTGGATGGCGGGCGCGTCGTGCCGACGCTCTGGGGCCTGGCCGCCTCCCTTCTGGTCCTGCTCCTCTGCGGCGTCCTGTTCAACGTCCACGCGCTGGCCCCTGTGGGCGTCGTCGTGCTGGCCTGCGGCCTGGCCCTGGCGAGTCTGGGTCTGGGCGCCGCTTCCCTGTCGCTCGGGCTGCGGCTGACCGATGCGCTCGGGGCGATGGACATGGAGACGCTGCCCGCCCTGCGCCTCGGCCTGTGGACTCTGCTGCTGGCCTCCGGCGTCCCGTTCGTCGGCTGGCTGCTGGTCCTGCTGGCGCTCGCCTCGGGCGTCGGGGCCACACTGGAGACACTTCTGATGCGCTCTTCGTCAGGCCATGCCGAAGAGTGACCGCGCCGTCGCCGTCGTCGCGGCGGCCACTTCTTCCACGGTCAGCCCCTTGGCAATGGCGACCGTTTGGGCGACGGCGGGCAGGTAGGACGGTTCGTTGCGCCGCCCGCGCTTGAACTGCGGGGCCAGATACGGACAGTCGGTTTCCAATAATAGTCTTTCCAAGGGCGCGTAAGCGACGGCGGCCCGCACGGCTTCCGACTTCTTGAACGTCGCCACCCCGCCGATCCCCAGGTAGCAGCCCGCATCCAGGCAGACCCGCGCCGCTTCGGTGTCCCCAGTGAAGCAGTGCATGACGACCGGCGCCGCTGTCCCCGACGCGCGCAGGACGGCCAGGATGTCCTCCTGCGCTTCGCGGTTGTGGATGATCAAGGGCAGGGCGGGGGCAAGCCCCTGGGCGAACGCGACCTGGGCGGCGAAGACCTCCTGCTGGCGCGGGCGCGGGACCGTGTCCCAGTGGTAGTCCAGCCCGATCTCGCCCCACGCGGCCACCCGGCCCGCGCTTTCGCGGTGCAGGGCCGCCATCTCCTCGGCAGTTTCGTCCCCCCATTCTTCCGCCGACTCGGGGTGGATGCCGACGGCGGCGTAGATGCCCTCGCTCCCCGTAAGAGCGACCGCGCTGCGGCTGCTGGCGCGGTCGAAGCCGATGCAGAGCAGGCGCGTCACCCTGGCCGCCGTTGCCCGGTCCCGCGCTTCTTCCCGGTCGGCGTCGAAGTCTTCATGGTTCAAGTGGCAGTGCGTGTCTGTGAATTCCAGTGTCATATTGCTATTATAACCGTTTTAGGCAGAGGGGCGATGGGAACAATGGGCGGAACCCCTAATTACCAAGGCGACATTTTCTTATGATCAGTGAACTCGGCCCGGAGCGGAACGTGACGTACCGCGTGATCGTCTTTCTCACTGCCCTCGCCGCCGCGTTCGGCTTCGGCCTGCTCGCTCTTCACTCCCCGGAAGCGGGGCCGGAGCTGAAAGCGCAGGACGCCCTGGCCCGGCTCGCCCCGCGCCCGGCCCGGCCGGACGTCGTCATCGTGGCCCTCGACCAGAGCAGCGCGGCGCAGTACGGACCCATCAAGAGCTGGCCGCGCTCGGTCCTGGCGGCGGGTCTGCGCCGCATCGAGGCCGGCAAACCAACGGCGGTGGTCTTCGACCTGGCCCTGACCCAGAGGACGCGCACCGGCGACGAGGGGTTGTGGCGGACGATGGCGAACGGCCGGAACGTCCTGCTCGGTATGGCCTATGACGGCGACCGGCCTCAAACCTACACGCCCGACGACATCCGTTCGCTGGTCTTTTTAGAGAAGTTCGCCCTGGCCGGCAACCTGACGCTGGACTCGCAGCTCCAGGAGTTCTCCTATCCCCTGTTTGAACCGCCCGTCTCGGACTTCACCGGGTCGGCGCGCGGTGTCGGCGTCTTCGATCGCGAGACGGACTCCGACGGCGTCCTGCGCCGGGCGCGGCTCGTCTACCGCAGTGTGGTCTCGTACCCCGCCGCCACCAAGCCGCTGCGCGGCAAGTTCCCGCAGTCGCAGCTTGACGACGGCAAGCCGGTCGCTCTGACCAACCTCGCCCTGGCGGCAGCCCTGGGCACCTTCCACGTGGACAAAGAGAGGGTCGCCGTCTCGTCCGGCAACAACGTCCGCGTTTTGGGCAACCTGACCCCGCCGGTCATCATCCCGGTCGGCATGCAGAGCCGAATGCTGATCCGCTATGCCGTGCCCGGTAGCCCGTCCGCCTACTCCTTCCATGATGTCGTGACCGGCAAAGTCAAATCCGGCACGTTCGCCGGCAAAGTGGTCCTGATCGGGGCGACCGCGCCGGACGATGCGGCGACAAGCCTGGTCGCGACGCCCGTGGGCCGGATGCCGCGCGTTGAAGTAACGGCGAACGCGCTCTCGACCATCTTGGACCGCTCCTATGTCCCGGTGGTCGGCGACAGCCGCTCCCACCTGCTCGGCGTGATGATCCTGGTGGGCTTGGTCTCGGGCCTGCTTTTGATGCTGGTCAGCGGCGGCCGTGCCGCCCTGGTGACGGCCGCGCTGCTGCTGGCTTATCTCGCCGCCTGCTGGGGCTTCTTCGCTGCGGGCTATGGGCTGCTGCCGGTCCTGCCCGCCCTTCTGACGATCCTCCTGACGTTTCTAGTCAGCCTGCTCCTGTATTTCGGCCCACTGCGCCCAAAGACCCTGGCGCCATCGGCTACCTATATGCCGCCCCCGCCAGACATGGTGCGATAGCCTTACACAGTTGCCGCCCTTTGTGCTATACTGAGGCAAGGGAGAGAGCAACGAACGTGGCGTTAGTCCGTCCCACTTCCACACCGATCAACGGAAACCGGCTAGCCGGGACCGCCCGCTGTGACCGGCGCACAAAGAACCTGGTCAAGCGGCTGCGCCCCGGCACGGTCGCCGTCATTGACCACGCCGACCTGGACGCCCTGGCCGCACGCGCCCTGGCCGACGCCGGGGTGGGCGCGGTCGTCAACGCCCAGCCCTTCATCAGCGGCAAATATCCCAACCGAGGTCCCGCCGTCCTGCTCGCCTCTAATGTGCCCCTGTTCCAGCTCTCCGAGCCGGCCCAGTTCGCCCGGCTGCGCGAGGGGGCCGAGCTGGTCATTGACGGGCGCGGTGGGCTGTCGCAGGACGGCCGGCTCGTGGACACTTTGACCGTCTGGGACGGGGCGCGCGTGGCGGCGGAAACGGCGGCGGCGCGGGCGAACCTGGGCAGCGAACTCGAAAAGTTCGCCCGCAACACGCTCCAATACCTAGACGCCGACAAAGACCTGCTGCTCGACCCGACCGACGTCCCCGCCCTGCGCCGCGTCAAGATGGCGGGCCGTCACGCCCTCGTCGTCGTGCGGGGCGAAGGATACAAGGAAGACCTTGCGACCCTGAGCGGCTATCTCCAAGACCTGCGCCCGGTCCTCATCGCCGTGGACGGCGGTGCGGACGCTTTGCTCGAAATCGGCCGCCGCCCGGACATCATCCTGGGCGATATGGACAGCGTCTCCGACCCCGCCCTGCGCTGCGGGGCGCAGATCATCGTCCACGCCTACAAGAACGGGGACGCGCCCGGCCTGGACCGCGTCCGCGCGCTGGGGCTGGACGCCGACCTGTTCGCCGTGCCGGGGACGAGCGAGGACGCCGCCCTGCTGCTGGCCTACGAGCACGGCGCGGACCTCATCGTCGCCGTCGGCACGCACTCCAACTTGGAAGACTTTCTGGACAAGGGCCGGGCAGGCATGGCGAGCACTTATCTGGTGCGCCTCAAGGTCGGGACGCGCCTCGTGGATGCGCGCGGCGTCGGCAAGATCTATCAGCCGAAGCCGCCCTTCGGCTACTTCATCGCCCTGCTGCTCTGCCTGATGTTCCCGTTCGTCATGGTGCTCTCTTATTCGCCCATCTGGAAGAACATGACCGAACTCATTCGGCTCTGGTGGCGCCTGCACCACTAAGAATCCACCCATGCTCGATGTCCGCTATCATATCTTCTACCTCGGACTGATGTTCCTGATGCTGGGCTTCGGCATCTTCATCGGTGCCTCCATCATCGGCCCGGCCCAGGTGCGCCAGCAGGCCGGGGCCATCGCGAACCTGCGCCTGACCAGCACCAAGGTCGCCCAGGACCGTGACCTCGCGCGGGGGCGCTTCACCAAAGACGAAGCTGCGCTGGCCGCCCTCCAGCCCGCTCTGGTCCAGGGGAAGCTGGCCGGCAAGCGGGTCGTCGTGATCCAGACGGGCGACTACGCGGATGCCGCCGAGTCGGCCAACAAGGCCGTGACGGATGCGGGGGCCACGGTCGCCGCGTCCGTCGTCTTGACCGACAAATGGGGTGTGCTCCTCCCCAGGCAGCGCGCCGCGCTGTCCTCCCTCGCCCCCCTCTCGGACGCTGCCGCTCAGGACAAGGCGCTGCTCGCGGCACTCGCGACCGCGCTGACGGCGGGGGCCGAGGGGGACGCCACGCTGGAATCGCTGCAAGGCCAGAACCTCATCACGAAGTCCGGTGACCTGTCGCTGCCGTGTACGTTTTTCGTCCTCGTGGGCGGCAAGAACGACGACACGCCGAGTCTCGCGCTCGACGGCCTGCTCGATGGCTTCAAGAGAGTCGCGGCAAATATCACCCTCGTCGGCTGTGAGCCGTCCGGGGCGGCGGCCTCGTCCATCCCGTCCTACCAGAACGCCGGCATCGCGACCGTGGACTGCATAGACCTGCCGCTGGGGCAGATCGCCCTGCCCTTCGCCCTGCGCGGCGAGAAGGGCGACTACGGCCTGAAAGCGACCGCCAAGGAGCCGCTCCCCGACTCGCTTTCCGAGGCGGTCGGCCCATGAGTGACCTGCCGAGGGTCTGCGCGCTCCTGCCCGCCCACAACGAGGCCGAGCGGATCGGGGTCACCCTCGCCGCCCTGCGCGCTCGCCCCGAGATCGGCGCGATCGTCGTGGTGGACGACGGCTCGACGGACGGCACGGCGGACAGGGCGCGGGAGGCGGGCGCCACCCTTGTGCTGACCCGCAAGAACGGCGGCAAGGGCGCCGCCCTCGCCGCTGCGTATGCCGCCGGGCGGGACCTCGCCGACGTCTTCCTGCTGCTCGACGCCGACCTGGGTGCCTCGGCGGGCGAAGCCATCAAGCTGCTGCCGCCGCTGCAATGCGGCGAAGCGGATATGACGGTCGGCCTGCTGCCGCCCGACCCCGACTTCGCCGCTTCCGGCAAGTCCGGCGGGCGCGGGTTCGTCGTCCGCCTGGCCCGCTGGGGCATCCGCCGCGGCACCGGGCTGACCTTCACGCAGCCCTTGTCGGGCCAGCGCGCCGTCCGCCGGGCCGTATTGGAGGCGCTGGGCGGGACGTTCGCGCCCGGCTTCGGCGTCGAGGTGGACCTGACAGTCCGGGCCGTCCGCGCCGGCTTCCGGGTGCTGGAAGTCCCGACCAGCTTCCGCCACAAGGTCACGGGCGGCGACTGGGTGGGTCTGCGCCACCGCGTCCGCCAGTTCTGCGATGTGGCCCGCATCGTTCTCGCTCCTACGAAGATATGACGATATGAAAGGCGCGAGATACCGATGTCTCTTCAAGCCAAGACCTTCCTCAACCTGCTCGCCGGCGGCCTGGCCGGCGTCCTCGCCTGGACCCTGACTGACCTGACCGGCTGGTTTGCCGACCTGCTGGACGGCTCCACGGTCATTGTCGGCGGCAAGTACCTCCTCTACGGCGCGATCTTCGGCCTGCTGCTCGGCTTGCTTCTCGCCGTCGTGGACTCGCTCTCACTGGACTCGCGCCGCCGCGCGACGCAGACCCTGGCGATCGGGGCGGGTATCGGAGCGTTTGGGGGCTGGGTAGGGCTGTGGCTCGGACAGACGGTGTATTCCCTGATCTACCCGCTGTCGGGCCTGAAGCCCGGCGAGCTGTTCCACACACCGGGTCAGTTCTTCGTGCTGCTCATCGGGCGCGCTCTGGGCTACGCCTTCATCGGGGCCATCGTCGGTGCGGCTCAGGGCGCGGCCAGCCGTTCCCCGCTGATCGCCCGGCAGGGGGCACTCGGCGGCCTCCTCGGGGGCTTCCTCGGCGGGACCGCCTTTCAGATCCTCAACGGCCTGAGTATTGACGCCCGCGCCAGCCGCCTGCTCGCCCTTGTCGCCGTCGGGGCGCTGGCGGGCTTCTTCGTCGGAGTCGTCCAGAACCTCTTCAAACAAGCCTGGGTGCGCGTCGTCCTGGGCAAGAACGAGGGTAAAGAGTACTTGATCGCCAAGCCCATCACGACGGTTGGGCGCGGCGAGCTGTCCGACATCGGGCTGTACGGCGACCCGAGCATCGCCCCAACCCACGTCGCCATCGAGTCGCTGGTCGCCCAAAACCGCCATCGCCTGCGCTTCGTCGGCGAAGGCGGCAAGCTCGGGACGATCTTCGAGCCGCCTCTGGTCAACGGCCAGCCTGTCGCGAACGAGATGTGGCTGGCCGACGGCGATACCATCCAAATCGGCCGCCGAACTTTACTCTTCCACGAGAAGGCCACGCGCCGTGCGGGGGCCGGTTCGCCCACCGTTCCCACTGGGCAGGCCGCCCGGCCCGGCGCGTCGCGCTACGTCGGCCAGGAGCTTTCCGGCGCCTCGGCGATCCCCGCCCTTGTCCCGGCGCGTCCGCCCCTGACCACGCCCGACGACATCGTCGCGCAGATGGGGGCTGCTCCCGTCAGCGACGCCACCGTCTTCAGCCCCGGCCCGAGCGGTCCCGCCGCATTCAGCCCGACCGCGCCCAGCCCGACGATGAGCAGCCCCGGAATGGGCGGGACCGGGACCCGCCTGGTTTGCGTTCAGGGTCCTTACGCCGGCCAGTCCTTCCCCCTCAGCCACGTCCCGGCGACGATCGGTCGCGCCCCCGAGCAGACAATCCCGCTGCCTGCCGACACGTCCATCTCCCGCCTCCACGCCCGCATCACCTACGCCGATGGCCGCCACCTGCTTTCCGACGGCGGCTCCTCCAACGGCACCTTCATCAACGGCTCCCGCGTCGCCGACGCCCGGCCCTTGTCATCGGGGGACACGATCGTTCTGGGGGACACGGCGCTGCGCTACGAGTGAACGTGAGCACGGGCAGGGAGGGGACGCAAGAAAAGAGGGCAGGAACAGGAGGGCGTGATAAATCACGCCCCTACGTTCCGGAATCCGTGTAGGGGCGCGACTCATCGCGCTTTCTTTCCAGATCGCGCCTTCTTTCCAGATCGCGCCTTCTTTCCAGGCCGCGCCCCCTTGTCCCCACCTCGGCTACAGCCCCGGCAGGTGCTGCCTGATCCCCTGCTTCCACACCGGTGGGCGCGAGTAGCAGTGGCCGTCCCCATAAACGACCGCGTACATCTGCCCGCCGTCATGCTCTGAGTCCGGCCAATGATCCAGGTCATCGCCCGCCGAGGGCGTTCGCGACACGGACTCGTAAAACATCCAAACTTCTGCCGGTGAAGCGATCTGCCCCATCGCCTTGCCGGAGAGTGCCGGGTTCAGGGAGAAACGGTGCGGCGTCCCGCCGATCGGCGCCGTCGGATGCGCGATGTCCCCGACGCGAGCATCAAAGTAGGGTGCCAGTTCCTGCTCCCAGCGGCCTGCGTCTGGGTAGTGGTCCTTATGGTCCTGCGCGTACTGTATGGCTGCGAATCCAAGCATATGGGCATCGAACTTCGCCCGAATCTCCCGCGCATGGTTGATGCGTTCCACGGAAAAGACCGCAGCTCCGGCGATCAAGACGGCGGCCAGGACACACAAAACGAGGGCTGCAAACGAGCGGGGCGAGCGGATCATGGGTCATCCTCTTTATGAGGCGTAGCGCAGGCTGTCCAAAAACTCCAAGCTCTTTAAGTCCCGTTCCAATCGGAACCGCAGCGAGCGGCGCAGGGCCAGCCGCGCCTGGTCCAGACCCTTCGGGCCGGCGGCGGGTAGGCTGCCCAGGGCCACGCCGCCCTCCACGCCCAAATTCTCCAATGTTTGTAGGAGCCGCAGCGCGCCCATGCCCAGGCCGCTGTGATCTTCATTCACTTCGGGGTGGGCGTGACGGGGGCAGAGCGCGCCCCCAAGGGAGGCGGACAGGGCGAACACCTCCTCACGGGGGAAGTCGCCGGGTAGGGCGGTATGGCAGACGGCACACTCGGCGAGGTTGGGGGCGTAGCCCAGGTCGCCGAGGAGCTGGACCTCGAACCAGCGGGCAGCAAGCTCAGGCGGGGCCAGTGCCTGGGTCTGGCGCAGGCCGATCAGCAGCATGGCATAAAGGATGGGGTTGGGGGCGTGATCCTCGATCGAATGGTCCACGAGATCGGCGAGGTACAGGCCGTGGGCCAGTCGGCTCAGGTCTTGCCGCAGGTGGCTGAACGACTCCTGGACTTCGACCTGGGTAACGATCTCCAGCGACTTGCCGGTCGCCAGGCCGAACCGCGTACAGGTGAGGACCTCGGTCGCGCCGGACAAGCGGGAGATAGCCTTGCGCGCGCCCTTGGCGATGGCCGAGAATCGGCCCTTGTCGGGCGAGTAGAGGGTCAGGATGTTGTCCGTCTCGCCATATTGCAGGCGGCGCAGGACGACGGCGTCGGTGGTGTACGCGGGCATAAATGAAGTATACCTGCCCCTGCTTCCTAGCCGAAGTCCTGGGGGTGGTAAGCGTCGTACAGAGCGCCGCCTGACGAAGTGCCTAGGCGGTTCGCGCCCGCATCCAGCATCTGCAAGGCGGTCTCGATCGTTTTGATGCCGCCGGATGCCTTGATGCCGATGGGGGAGGGCCCGACCGCGCGGCGGATGCGGCGAATGTCTTCGGTCGTCGCGCCACCGCCCGCCGTGCCTGTCGAGGTCTTGACGAAATCCGCGCCTGCATCGCGCACGAGTTGACTCGCAAGGTCTTTCTCCTCGTCACTCAGATAGCAGGTCTCAATGATGACTTTCAGCAGCACGCTCTTGGACTCCTCGGTCCGGCCCGGCGCGCGGCACGCCTCGACCAGCCCCCGGAGATCTTCCATGACCGCATCGAAGTCGCCCGACTTGAACCGGGCCAGGCTCAGAACCGCGTCTATCTCCTGCGCCCCGTTTGCGATGGCGTTCTTGGTCTCGTAGACCTTGGAAAGCTTTGTCATGGCCCCAAAGGGGAAGCCGACGACGGTGCAGACCTTGACGTCCGAGCCGGCCAGAGCGCGCGCCGCCGCCCCGACCCAGCAGGGCAGGATGCAGACGCTGGCGAGGTGCCGCTTTGCGCTCTCATCGCAGAGCCGCAGCACCTCGTCACGGGTGCTGGTGGGCCGCAGGAGCGTGTTGTCAATGGTCTTGCCGAACTGTTCTTTGGTGTACATCTTCTCCTCAAACTCGGCTCTTACGCCCGGCGTGTCGCTTCTTTCCAGGACGCGACCAGCCGCGCGAGTTCCACCGCTTGGTCGGCATCGTCGGCGCTCGCGTGCAGGAAGTCTACGAGGGCGCTCCCGATGACCGCGCCGTCGGCGTTCTCGATGACCTGCGTGACGTGAGAAGGCTGCGAAACGCCGAAGCCGACGCAGATCGGCTTGTCCGTCGCCGACCGGATGCGCGCCAGCAGCGCCTTCAGTTCGGGCGGAAGCTCCGTCCGCGCGCCCGTGACGCCGGTGCGCGAGACGCAGTAAACGAAGCCGGTCGTGTTGTGGGCGATCAAGGCGATACGCTCGGGCGTGGAGGTCGGCGCGATCAGGAAGATGGTCGCCATGCCGTGCCGCGTGGCGGCGCTCTTCCACGGCGCGGCCTCTTCGGGCGGCAGGTCGGTCAGGATCGCCCCGTCCGCGCCCGCCTCCGAGAAGATCTGCGCGAACCGCTCCAGCCCGTACTGGAGGGCCACGTTGTAAGAGGTCATCAGAGCGATCGGAACCTGGGTCAAGGCGCGGATGTCCCGGACCATTTGCAGGATGGTGTCCGGCGTGACCCCTCTGTCCAGAGCGCGCTGCGAGGACGCCTGAATGCTGGGGCCGTCGGCCAGCGGGTCGGAGTAGGGGATGCCGAGTTCCACGACGTCCGCGCCGGCCCGTGCCAGCGCGGCGACGAGCGTGGGCGTCCCCTTGAGGGAGGGGTCGCCCGCCGTGATGAATGTGACGAGGGCGCCTTCATTGGCGTCTTTGAGGCGGGCGAAGGTTTGGTCGAGACGACTGGACATGGGTTATAGCAGCCCCAGCCGGGCCGCGACCGAGTCCACGTCCTTGTCGCCGCGCCCGGAAAGGCAGACGATCAAGGTCTGGTCGGGCGACATCAGCGGCGCGATCTTGCGGACGTGCGCGAAGGCATGGGACGTCTCCAAGGCCGGGATGATGCCCTCCGTCCGGGCCGTCCACTGGAAAGCGTCCAGCGCCTCGTCGTCAGTGATGGAAACGTACTCGGCTCGCCCGATGTCCTTGAGGAAGGCGTGCTCAGGGCCGACGCCTGGGTAGTCCAGGCCCGCCGAGACGCTGTGGGTCGCCAGCACCTGCCCGTAGTCGTCCTGGATCACATACGACGACGAGCCGTGCAGGACGCCCTTGGTCCCCGCCGTCAGGGTCGCCGCATGACGGCCGGTGTGGATGCCGTCGCCCGCCGCCTCGACGCCGATGAGCCGAACGCTCTCATCGTGGACAAACGGATAGAAGATGCCCATGGCGTTGGACCCGCCGCCGACGCAGGCGACGATGGCGTCAGGCAGGGCGCCGGTGTCTTCCAGCATTTGCCGCCGCGCTTCGGTGCCGATCACCGATTGGAAGTCCCGCACCATGGTTGGGTACGGGTGCGGCCCAGCCACGGTCCCGATGATGTAGTGCGTGTCGTGGACGTTCGTCACCCAGTCGCGCATGGCCTCGTTCAAAGCGTCTTTCAGCGTCTTGGTTCCGGACGAGACGGGCCGGACGGTCGCGCCCAAGAGCTTCATCCGCACGACGTTGAGCGACTGCCGCTGCACGTCCTCTTCGCCCATGTAGACGATGCACTCGTAGCCGAACAGGGCGCAGGCCGTCGCCGTGGCGACCCCGTGCTGCCCCGCGCCGGTCTCGGCGATGATGCGCGGCTTGTTCATGCGCTTCGCCAAGAGGATCTGCCCCAGGGCGTTGTTGATCTTGTGCGCGCCCGTGTGCGCCAGGTCTTCGCGCTTTAGGTAGATCTTCGCCCCGCCCAGCTCGCGCGTCATCTTCTCGGCGAAGAACAGGGCGGTGGGCCGGCCGACGTAGTTCTTGGCGTAGTAATCGAACTCCGTCTGGAACGTCGGGTCCGCCTTCGCCTTGGCGTAGGCGACGGTCAGCTCGTCCAGAGCCGGGATGATCGTTTCGGGCACGAAGCGCCCGCCGAACTCGCCGCCGAACCGCCCCTGCGCGTCGGCGACGTATTTGTTCGGGGCTGCCTCGCCCGTCGCTGCTTCCGTCTTCGGTTCCATCTTTTCCAGGGTCTGTGATGCCATCGGAGGGTACTTCCTTCTAAAACGTGGGGTTATTGTAGCAGTTCACCGGGGGGGCTGTCAACGGGATAGCTGTTAACGGGATAGCAAGAAGAGGGATGCACGAAGAAGAGGGATGCACGAAGAAGAGGCATGCACGAAGAAGAGGCATGTGGGCAACCACGGGGGGTTGCCCCTACGCGCCTCGGCATCTGTAGGGGCAGGCCCCCGTGCCTGCCCTCCCCCCTGTCCGTGCCTGCCCTCCCCCCTGTCCGTGCCCTCTTCCATTGCTACACTGTGCTACCCCTGCCGTTGCCGTAAATCCCATTCCCGCACGGCCCGCACGAACGCCCTGACCTTCGCGTGGTCCTTGACGCCCGGTGACGCTTCCACGCCCGACGCGACATCCACGCCGTAGGGCCGCACGGCCTCCAGGGCGTCCTGCACATTATCGGGCGTCAGGCCACCCGCCAAGAGGACCGGCCGGCCCGTCAGCGCCTTCGCCCGGACGGCCAGGGACCAGTCGAAGGTCTCGCCCGACCCGCCGAGCATCGTCTTGTGGTAAGCGTCCAGCAGGACGGCCCCGACGGCATCGGGGTAAGCCCCGATTTCCCGCAGCGACGACTCATCGCGCATCCGAAACGCCCGAATGCGCCAGGCCGCCCCGCGCCGCATGTGCGACTCGTTCGAGGCATCTTCATAATGCTGGACGTACTCCGCCAGGTACTCCTCGGCGTCCTCGGGCCGGTACACGACGACGACGCGCTTGATGAAGATCGGCAGGGCCGCGCTGATCTCGTGGTAGACTTCAGGCGGCAGAAAGCGCGGGCTGCCCGGCACGGCGATGAAGCCCAGAGCGTCCGCACCTGCATTGGCCGCCACCATGGCGTCCAGGCCGTTTGAGATACCACAGATTTTGATTCTGGTCACTGAGGAAACTGCTCCTGACAAAACTTCATTGTCTCAAAAAATGATCGCCTGGTATGCTGCAAATCCCACTGAGGCTTGTTCTGGACAAAACATTCC
>JANOOM010000043.1:0-3617 GCA_031421335.1 Armatimonadota bacterium | reverse complement strand
TCCAAATGGACCCGGCCCGCTTTTCGTTTGACCGACTAGTACCGGCTGCTGCCGCCGCCGCCGCCGTAGCCGCCACCGCCGCCGCTGCGACCGCCGCCGCCACCACTGCCGCCGCCGTAGCTGCCGCCACCGCCGCCGCCGCCGTAACCGCCGCCGCCGCCACGGCTGCCGCCGCCACCGCCCTCACGCGGGCGCGACTCGTTGACGACCAGCGCGCGGCCGTCCACGTTGCGGCCATTGATGGCCGCGATGGCCTGCTGGGCCTCGTCTTCGCTCGCCATTTCGACGAACCCGAAGCCGCGGGCCTGGCCCGTGTAGCGATCGGTGACTACCTGGGCACTGGAAACGTTGCCCGCTTCCGAGAAGAGGTCATGAAGCTGCTGATCGGTCATCTGATAGCTCAGGTTGCCGACGTAGAGTTTGGTTGCCATCCTTCGAATGGCTCCTTTCGGTGTGTGACGCGCTCCCCAAAGGTCTGGGAGCTAGATGAATTCGCCTTCTTCTCGTCTCGTCGTATAACAGCCAACATTTCGGAGGTCTCGGACACGTCGGCAACACCGAAGAAACCGGAGCGACACGGAAGCGGGCAGCGGGCCGAATGCGAAAATGGAAGGCCACCGGGACTTTTCCCGGCATCGGGGTCATTATACCACGGCTCCGTTGTAAGCGCAAACATTATTTTGGCCTGACTTTGCACCGGGAGGGTGCATATTCTGCGGTTTTCCTCTTGACAATGCGGCCCGGAGTACGGTAATATGTTCGGGCGTTTACTGCTGAAGTCGGTTCGTGGGCGGCTCACCCAAATGCGGCAGGAGCATCACGCCCCTTTAGTATAAAGGCTATTACAGTAGTTTTGTAAACTTCAGATTAGGGTTCGATTCCCTGAAGGGGCTTTCACCCGGCCGGATCGGGTGAACAATCATAATGGGTCGGTGTCCGAGTGGTTAAAGGAGGCGGTCTGTAAAATCGTCGGCGCAAGCCTACACAAGTTCGAAACTTGTCCGGCCCATAAAATAGGAAATGCCCCTGCTGGTGTCCCAAACACCGGCGGGGGCTTTCCTTTTGTCAAAAGACTTGACACCCTGCGTGAGTGCGGGTATAATTCGCCCCACAACCGAATGAAATGCAACTGCATTGACGAGGACAACGTCCAAGTGTGCGCGTTTACAGAGAGCCGTCGGCTGGTGCGAGACGGCAGCAAGCCACCTGGGAACTCCCCTCCGAGCAGGCGCCCCGAACGCTTTCCCTTGTCCCCGAAACGGGACTGAGGAAGCTGCTAAGGCCGCCCGGTCCGCGCCCGTTATCGCGCTCCAAGTGCGGCCCGTCGCTCCCCAGGATGAACTGGGGTCGGCCTCGGGACGAACAAGGGTGGTACCGCGTGATGCCTTTCGCACGAACGAAAGCCTCTCGTCCCTTGCCTGCGGGTATTTATGCCCCGCAGACATCTCCTGGGTGGACGAGAGGCTTTTTTGGGTCTCGGATAGTCCGCCTCTTTGCTCGAATGGAAAGATGAACAGCGATGATAATCAACGGCAGCCGCGCGCTCTTGGAGTGCTTGAAGCGCGAGGGCGTGGACACCATCTTCGGCTACCCCGGTGGGGCGGTCATCCCGATCTATGACATGATCTACCAGTTCCCGGACATCCGGCACATCCTCGTCCGCCACGAACAGGGCGCGGGGCACATGGCCGAGGGCTACGCCCTCGCGACCGGCAAGGTCGGCGTCTGCCTCGCCACTTCAGGGCCGGGCGCGACCAACCTGGTAACGCCGATCGCCGACGCCATGATGGACTCGGTGCCCCTGGTGGCGATCACCGGCCAGGTCAAGACATCCTCTATCGGCACGGATGCCTTCCAGGAGGCGGACATCACCGGCATCACCATGCCCATCACCAAGCACAACTGGCTGGTGAAGGACGTCACCAAACTGCCGGAGATCATCGCCGAAGCCTTCCACATCGCCCGGTCGGGGCGGCCCGGCCCGGTCCTCATTGACATCCCCGTGGACATCTCGCGCGCCGAGTTCGAGTACACGCCCGTCGAGGAGGTCAATATCCCGACCTTCAAGCCGACCGTCCGCGGCCACTTCCGCCAGATCCAGCGCGCCGCCGAGCTGATCGCCGAGGCCAAGCGGCCTGTGCTGTATGTCGGCGGCGGGGCCATCTACTCCGGCGCCCACGCCGAAGTCGCCGCGCTGGCCGAGATGACCGACACGCCAGTCACAACCACTTTGAAGGGCTTGGGTGCCTTCCCCGAGACACATCCCTTGTCGCTTGGGATGCTGGGTATGCACGGTACGGCCTACTCTAACTACGCCATCAGCGAGTGCGACCTGCTGATCGCCGTCGGCGCCCGCTTCGACGACCGCGTGACGGGCAAGGCGGACGAGTGGGTGCCAACGGCCAAGATCATCCACATTGACGTGGACCCCGCCGAGATCGGCAAGGTCCTGCCCGCCGATGTGCCCATCGTCGGCGACGTCCGGGCCGTCATGGCCGAGCTTCTGAAGATCGTCGCGCCCGCCCAGCACCCCGAGTGGAAGACCCGCATCGACCAGTGGAAGAAGGAGTACCCTCTGCACTTCCCCGCCGACGGCATCCTGCACGGCCAGGCCGTCATCGAAGAGATCGGCCGCGTTACGGACCACGAAGCCATCGTCGTCACCGATGTCGGCCAGCACCAGATGTGGGCCGCGCAGTTCTACAAGTGCCTGCGTCCCCGCCAGTTCATCACTTCGGGCGGTCTGGGGACCATGGGCTTCGGCCTGCCCGCCGCCATCGGCGCGCAGTTCGGCCAGCCCGATAAGCCTGTCTTCTGCGTCTCCGGCGACGGCTCGATTCAGATGTGCATTCAGGAGCTGATGGTCGCGACCATCTACAAGCTGCCCATCAAGATCTGTATCCTGAACAACCAGTTCCTCGGCATGGTCCGCCAGTGGCAGGAGTTGTTCTGGGAGTCCAAATACTCCAACGTAGACCTCGAAGCCTCCCCGGACTTCCTGAAACTGGCCGAGGCTTACGGCGCCCACGGCATCCGCTGCTCCCAGCCGTCCGGCGTCCGGGCCGCTCTGGACGAAGCCATGGCCATCACCGACCGCCCGACCGTCTTGGACTTCCGCATCGCCAAAGAAGAAAACGTCTACCCGATGATCAAGTCCGGCGGCACCATCCGCGACATGGTCGTCCAGCGCCCGCCCGAGATGATCCCCCTGGACAGCTACATGGCAAGCGAAACTTACATGGACGAGGTCGAGTCGCGGCCCGCCCGCGACGACGAGAAGACCGAGCGCGAGCCGGTTCTGGTGGAGCAGGAGCTTCTGGGGTAGTCGGGCAGCCGGCCGGGCTATCCTGCCGGGTGAATAGGAAATCCGTATGATCGCTCAGACCGTGCTGCTGTTGCTGCTCATCGTCTCCTACCCGTTCTGGGAGCGGTATGAGATCGGGACGCTCAAGGGCAGCACGGAACCCGACGCGCGGGTGAAAAGTTACCGGCGGACGATCCTCTACCAGTGGGGTGTCGCGCTGGTTCTGGCACTGCTGGTCGGCCCCCGAACATTAGCCCGGCCTCCTGCCGCCCTGGCGGGCGTTTCGGGGCCGACCTCTGAGTTCCTCGTCACC
>JANOOM010000042.1:0-6728 GCA_031421335.1 Armatimonadota bacterium | reverse complement strand
AGAGGCCCGCGCGGCGCCGCGCGGAGTCGCAGGCCCGCACGGCAAGACTTGTCTCCGCCAAGATTTTTTGCGGATAACACGCGCGTCGGAGTATAATATGCAAACTTTATACCATTAAGGGCGCGCTATTGTCAACTTTGTACCGTTAAGGGCGCACGGCAGGACGAAGAAGCCCGGGGAAGAGCAGCGGCACGCGGAAAGGTCAGCAGCGCAGGGAGCCGTTGCCCCTGCCCGAAAGACCGCGTCCGGAAGGAGGAGCCACCCTATGTCCACCAGAGCTTCGGCGGCGCAAACCGGGACCGCAGGGCGGCTCGACCTGCTGGCCAAGAACAACTGCCTGCCGGACCGGGTGTACCGGGCGGGCGCCGAGGGGCCGCTCGTGCTGGGCGGCTTCCTGCCCATCCCCACGGCCCTCGCCGCGGAGGCCGAGCGGCTGGCCTCACTGACCGCAGTGGGTGCCGCCCTGGTGGCCGTGGCCGACCTGGACCGGGTGCAGTGCCTGAACGTGATCGGCTGGCTCCAGCCGCAGATCGGCCCCGACAACCGCCTCCGGGTGACGGACGGCGCCCCCACCCGGCTCTGGGACAAGTGGACCGAGATCCTCCGGTGGGCGGAGTGGTCGTGATGCGGGTGCAGACGTCGGGGCTGGTACGGCTACGCCATAAGAGGCAGAATACGCTTCAACCTGGTTATTATTCGACCGGGATATGGAGCAGCCCGGACGCCTTCTTCTTGGCCTGCTCGCCCCGCCGATCGTAGCGCGCCGTCGTCTGAACGCTCCTATGCCCCGCCATCTTCTGCACCGTCGAGATGTCCGCACCCGCCTCCATTGGTACCGGAAGCACGGTGAGGGCGTCTTCCACGGCCTCGGCCATTGCTGGCGGCGCAGCGTCCGCCGGCAACCCCGTTTTCCTCGAAAGCGAAGTTTTCTTCTAAAGGCGGGGTTTTGACTAAGACTAGGTTTTCCACAGGAATCGCGTCAACCGTCCGAATTCCCTCATTTTCGGTATGGTTTTCTATAAAAGCACTCTACCACAGAGTTGCCGGTATTACTAGCTTAAAGGAGTGTTTAAGACAGCGATTATTGCATATTCGTGTTTTCTGGAAATCCCTGCCGGTACTTGCCCGTCAGCAGCCTGTTGGTCAGCAGGAAGTAGGGCCGGAACCCGAGTCCCTCTCACGCGCACCTTCTCTGCCTGGACCAGCCCGTCCAGTGCTGCCAGCGTCTCGGCGATGGGCGTCTCCCCGTCGGGGCGGTGGAGCTGGTAAAGGTCAATGCGGTCGGTCCCCAGGCGGCGCAGGCTGTCCTCGGCCCCCTGCCGTACATATACGAAGTGCTGGGCAAGTCGCCGTCCAAGTTCGAGCAACAGGCCGCCTTCCCCAAGTGGAAGAACAAGTGGAAGAACAAGTGGAAGAAGTCGCACTCCGAACTGTCCGAACTGTCCGAACTGTCCGAGGTGTTCAGCCAGGTTCTCCAGAACGTCGCTGTGCGCGTTGACCTCGCCTTCCAATCCTTCTTTCGCCGCGTCAAGCAAGGAGAAACACCGGGCTATCCACGCGTCAAAGGCCACGGACAGTACGACAGCATCACTTACCCGCAGGCCGGCTTCGGCACAGTTCAAGGCCGTCTCCGATTATCCAAAATGGGCGATGTCGCCATTCGACTGCACCGCCCCATCGAGGGCGCGGTCAAGACCGGTACCGTTCGCCGAACCAACGGCAAGCGGTTCGTTTGTTTCGCCTGTGCCGTCGAGTCTGAACTCCTGCCGCCGTCCGATGAGGAAGTCGGCATTGACGTAGGGCTGAAAACTTTTGCCTCGCTGTCCAGCGGCGCGTTCATCGAAAACCCACGTTTCTTTCGCCGTGACGAGGAGGCTCTGGCAAAGGCCCAAAGGAAACTCTCAAAACAGAAGCGTGGCTCGAAATCCCGAAGGAAAGCCCGCAAAGTGGTCTCCCGCATCCACGAGCGCATCCGCAACAGAAGGCACGACTTCGTGCATCAGACCGCCCGACGCCTGGTCAACCGCTTCGGCGTCATCGCCGTCGAGAAACTCAACGTCAGGGGCATGGTCAGGAACCACTGCCTCGCCAAGTCTATTTCTGACGCTTCCTGGTCGCTGTTCCGCTCCGTCCTGACGAAGAAGGCTGAAAGTGCTGGTCGTCTGGTCGTTGCGGTCAATCCCGCATACACGTCTCAGAGGTGTAGCGGGTGCGGGGACATCAAAAAAAGTCTTTGTCGGTGCGAACGCATCGGTGCTTGGTCTGTGGTTTGGTCTTAGACCGAGACACCAATGCTGCCGTCAACATCAAAGCCGCTGTGGGACAACACAGCCTCGCCGCTTGAGCGGCGTAGAAGCCCCGCACGTCAGTGCTGGGGAATTGTCACTATCCGAGGTGCCGGTTTGAGTGTGGCACAGTTGAAAACGCCGCCTGCGTTGCTGTCGTGGTGCGCCTGGAACAGGATGACAATAGCGTTGGCGTTGTTCGCCGTCAGCGCTGGGGCCAGCGGATAATCCACGTCGTAGAACTTGCCGGGCTTGCTGTGATCCAGAGTCTCAGTCGCGATCTTCTGGCCGTTGACGAGAATGTCGAACGTCCGCCCAAAATCATCCCCCCAATAGGTGCAGCGCAGAGTCATCGGTTGATCCGGTAGGATCTTCAGCGTCCACCCGAAGGATGCACCGTCCCGCCATCCGCGCCCCAGCCCCGTGCCACTGTTGCTGCCGTTCGCCACCAGGTCGTGTGCCTTCTCCGAGGCCGCGTCGTTGGGCTGGACCGCGTCCACCCTGCGGGCGTCTTCGTCCTTATGTGTCGCGGCCAGGGCTTGAAGCTGTCTGTCCCGCGCGCTGCCGGGGGTAAGGAGCGACCAGTAGACGCCGTAAGGCTGGTCGATGATCTGGTACAACGGGATGAACGTCGTGTCATGCGCCTGCCCGACCGTGCGGAACATCAAAGGCCGACCAGGAACTGGCTTGAGCCAGTCCGTCGGGGCGGGGGACGCAACGCGCAGTTCCCCGGTCGTCTGTCGGTCCGCCGTGCGCGGCGTCTGACCATCCATAACGCCGGCCAGCACCAGTGGCCCGTACATCACCGCCTGCATGGTCGGATCGTCCGGCATCGCTTTGGTGTGCAATGCCATTGGCAAGGTCACGCCGACCGTATCCCCCTCGCGCCAGGTACGACTGACGACGGCGTAGGATGTCGGCCTGGTGGCCGTCGCGAACGGCCTGCCGTTGACAGTGATCTTGTACCCCGCCGCCCAGTAGGGGACGTGCAGGTGCAGAGCGATGTGGGTCGGTCTCGCGGCGTGGATGGTGAAGGTCGAGGTTTCTGCCTCTGGGAACCGTGTCTGCTGCGTCAGCCGAACCCGCTTTTCCGCCCAGGTCAGTTCTGACGGCACATACAGATTGACGTATAGGCCGTCGCCCGCGTCATGGAAGTACACGCTGTCCTGGAGTTTGGCGAACGACTCGACGCCTGTACCGTAGCAGCACCAGAACGCGTCCAGCCGTCCGCCCCAGTGCTTGATGTTGCCCGCCTCCAGCGGCAGGTAGTAGATCATCATACCGGTGTCGGGGCGCTGGGCGGGCAGGATACCGTTGAAGTAGTTGCGCTCGTAGAAGTCGGCGTACTTCGGGTCGCCGGTCCAGCGGATCAGGTCGCGCGTGACCTTCAGGATGTTGTAGGAGGTGCAGGTCTCCTGGTTGCTGGAACTGAGCGTGTCGGCGAGCTTGTCCGGCAGTCCCCAGTGTTCCCCGCTGTTGCTGCCGCCCGTGGCGTAGGAGTGGTGGTTCGTGACCGCGTCCCAGAAAAACGCCGTCGCGTTCCGGTAGGGCTGGTCGTCCAGCAGCTCATAGCGCCGGGCCGCGCCCAGCACTTTGGGGATGTTGGTGTTGGCATGGATGCCCGCCAGTTCGTCCTCGTCGGCCAGCAGGGGTTGCAGAAACGCCTTATGCTCGAATCGGTGTGCCAGGGTCAGATCGTCCGGGTTGTGGGTCAGGCCGTACAGATCATAAAAAGTGTTCGCGATGCCGCCCTGCTCGGTCTTCAGGATGGTCGCCATCTGGGCATCGCTGAATTTGTCCGTGCGTCGCTTGAAATAGCCCGCCATACCCTCGACCACGTCCAGTGCCTGCCTGTCGCCGCAGTATTGATAGACGTCCACCATGCCTGCCATGATCTTGTGGATCGTGTAGTAGGGGACCGGGACCGGTTTGCCGGCCTCCAGGTCGTCGAACTCCGAGGTCGGGAACGCGGACAGATAGCCGCCGTCGTTCAGCGCCGTCTGGCATTTCCCCAGTTCGGTGACCATCACGGTGGCGCGGTCTTTGAAGGCTGCGTCGCCGGTACTCTGGTACATCAGCGCACAGGCCGACAGGTAGTGCCCGATGAAGAATCCGCGCCATCCGGCACCGGGGTCCTCCCAGCCGCCGAGCGGCTTGCCGGGCGTCGGCTGGCCCGCGTTCTTACGGAACGTCCAGAGCAGGCTGTCCACTGGGAGCGACAGCAGATAGCGCCCGTTTGCCGTCTGAGCCTCTTTTTCCCGTCCGCCGAGCAGCCGGACCTGTGTCATCGGGAACGGCTGCAGGGCTGTGGAGACGACGGCCTGTGACGTCGTCAGTGGGCGGGACGGCAGTTTCGGCGCTGGTGCCATCGTTTTCTTCTCCGTGCCTCCCTGGGCGGCGACGCCCAGAGCCAGGAGGACGCTGACTGAGGTCAGGATTCGTTTCATGGTTGTTCTCGTCCAGTGTGGGGTGAAATCCCCCGTCTAGTTTACCATCGCCGTGTCGGGCGGGAAGCCGCTCTCGTACTCTTCCAGGCCGCCGACGTTGGCGGGGTGGGTGCCATTACTGGCAAGACCAAAATCCGCGGGCGTCACCTGCTCCGACCGCTTGAATTTGACATGTCCGTCGCAGTATAGGAGATTACCCCCATCCGAGTGCAGGGCGTAACGGTTGCCGTTCGTCCCGTGCAGCAGGTTGAACTGGGCGATGCCGTTGACGCTGGGCTGCTGCTCGGGGCGGTAGAACAGACAGGTGTATTTGCCGGGGTAGTCCTGGATCATGATGATGGACGAGGGGGCCTGAAGCGCGGCAATGGACTTGGGCGGATGCACTGTCGTTCCATCGCCGCTGCCGAAGATCACGGCGCTGATCAGATACCCGGTCAGCACGTCGCCGGTGTTGAAGCCGCCGAAATTGTTGATGACGCGTGTGTCCGGGCAGGTATAGATCCCGTAGCTCTTGTTGTAGGGGTAGATGCTCGCGAACACGTTGGGCGTTGCTGCCGTAGCCCAGTGGTAGATGCAGAAAGTATCACTTGGGCGGGTCGTGGCGGGCGGGTATATTTCATCACTGTCCTGCACATACTGCAGCACAGCCAACCCCAGCTGCCGCTCATTGGAGCCGCAGGCAGTCCTGCGAGCGTTCTCACGCACTTTTTGAAAGACGGGAAACAGAATGGCCGCCAGAATCGCGATTATCGCGATCACAACGAGCAATTCGATCAGAGTGAAGCCCGCGCGTCGGCGGGGGGAATTTGGGTGATGCATGAACTTTCTCCTTGTCGTATTCGGTTGGTCTCTCAAAAGACGGGCGGTAGGGCGGTTCGTGCCGTTTTGTCGGGCGTCGCCCGGAGTCGGGCGACGACGGTGACGAGTCGTTGGAGCAGGCGTATCTCGTGCGGGTCGTAGGGCGAAAGGTTGGCGTGGAATAGGTCGTGCGGCCAGACTTTCGGTAGGGGCTGGACGTCCAGCCGTTGGCGTACCAGTCGAGGACAACCTCGGGCTGCGGCCCTTACATAGGGTCGTTGATCGGCCCAAATGAACAGTCATCGAAGAGCGCGGGCAGGACCTTGATGCCGCGCCGGTCGCAGGTCGCCAGGAGCGCCGGCAGCCGCTGCCGGAACGCCACTGGGTTGTGTTCCCAGACTACGAACGGCAGGCCGACCCGATCGATCAGGGCCGGGTCGAAGTCGTGTGGCAGGACGTGTCCGTCGCGCCGGCAGGCCTGGGCCCGTTCTGAGGTGACGGTGTATGCCGCGTCCAGGTCCGGCAGGGAGGAAACGGCGATGGGCGTCTCCAGTGCCAGTGCCATCATCGGAATTTCTCCTTGAGTGTTGTCGTCATGCGATACCCACTCGTGTAACAGGTGAAGCGCTTCACCGAGGCTTCGATTGAGTGCCTCTCTTCCAGCGCTTATTTTTACGGCAACGGACGCACGGACTCGCGCAGTTCCAGGCTGCCTGAGTAGATGATCTTCTGCGGCGGCAGGGCCGGGTCCTGGAGGCGCTGCTCCAAGAATCGCCATGTGGATGCACACATCTCCTCGATGGGCAGCACGATCGTGCTTAGCGAACAGTCTAAGTATTCGACGTCCGCGATCCCGTCGCACCCGATCAAGGCGACATCGTCGGGGACACGCAGGCCCGCGCTTCGTAGGGCCCGATAGGCTCCAATGGAGGCCTCATCGTTGTAACAGAACAGGCCGTCCACCGGCGCGGTGTGTTCCAGGTAGCTCGACACCGCCATCCGCGCGGCAGCTCGCGTATTCTCGTGCGTCGGAATCACGATCGGCTCCAGTCCGGTCTCGCGGATCGTCGCCCAGTATGCCTCATGCCGGTCATCGCCTCGGAAATCCGCACGGGCGGGCACCTGATACCCCAACCGGCGGCAGCCGTCCGCCGCCAGACGCCGTACCGCCGCCTGTGCGCCAGTGAACAACTCGACC
>JANOOM010000041.1:0-2378 GCA_031421335.1 Armatimonadota bacterium | reverse complement strand
CGCCAGCGCACGCGACCAGGCCGATACCGCACAGCGGGTGCGCCACCGCCAGCCGTCCCGCGCCGCGCCAGACCGTGATGCGGCTCTGCCAACTCCCGTCCATCCCCAGTCGAGAAAGCGTCCCCGCGCGCGCCGCCAGCGGCGCGCGCAGGGCCGGGGGCGCGAGCAGCAGCCACTCGGCGCGTACGGCCCCGGCCCGCGCCGCCGCCACCATCAGGATGCCCCGCCGCCGCCTGCGGCCGGGTCGGAGGAGCCACAGGAGGCCGAAGACCAGGGCGGCGACCGATGCCCCCGCCCAGGCGCTGCGCGTCTGGCTCAAGGCCAGGCAGAGCGCCCCCCCGCCTGCCGCCGCGACCGCCCCCAGGCGCCAGCGGCCCTCGCGCGCTGCCAGGGCCGCGGCCACGGTCGGCGGCAGGAGAATCAGCAGGACACTTCCATAAAGCTGGTGATCTGTGTACGGCCCGATCAGGCCACCCGCCTCGGGGTGGGGTCCGTCCGCGATGCCGAGCAGCGCGACGACCCCGGCGAGCATCACGACGATCCGGGCGGCGTGCCGCGTGTGGCGCAAAAATGCTCCGAGCGCGAGTGCCATCCCGATGCCCCCTCCCCAGCGCAGGGCTTCCGTCAGCGCGGCCCGCTCCCAGGGCGTCCCCAGGCTGCGGCCCGCCGAAAGCAGGAGCCAAGCGAGTAGGCCCAGGAGCCAGAACTCCGGGCGCGCGGCGGCAGTGACAATCCTTTGCCTCATTGTAGTCCCTCCATAGAACGTGATTCTGTTGTGTCTGCGAATAGAAAGGGTGTGCTGAAGGTCGCCGGCGCGCGTCCGTGAGTGGGGAAGGCTTCCCGCCGATTTTCCCGCCGGTCGAACAGTCGGCCTTATTCTAGCACCGCGCATCGCTGCTTGTCAAGAGGGCCTGGGAGAGAACAGCGCAGGAATCCGGGGCGCAAGGCGCGAACGGGGCTGCATGACTCTGAATCCCTCTGCCCCCATGGCCCTCACCCCGAGCGTCCTCTGGCGCGCGACTCGCGCTTACTCGTTCCCGGCCAGCGTCGTCCCCGTCCTGCTGGGGACGACGCTGGCCGCGCGCGGGTATGCCTTCTCCGGTCACGCTCATTTCGACGGGCTTGCTTTCGCCCTGGTACTGCTGGGAGCGGTCCTGGCGCACTTCGGGTCGAACGTCCTCAACGACTACTTCGACTTCGTCAACGGCGTGGACACGCGCCCAGAACATGGCAGCGGCGTCCTGACGGGCGGCCAGATGACCGCTCGGCAGGCGCTCGTGTTCGGGGCTGCCCTGATGGCCGGGGCCGCCGCGTGCGGTCTGGCGCTGCTGCCCGGCCACTCCGCTGCTGTCCTGCCGCTGGCCCTGATCGGCCTGGGCTGCGCTGTCCTGTACCCCGCCGTGCTGAAGCGTTATGCTTTGGGCGATCTCCTGATTATCCTGGCCTTCGGCCTGGGCCTGACCCTTGGCGCTTATGCGGTCCAGCAGAGCGGCACCTTGTCCGCGCGTCAGTGGCTGCTGGTCTCGCTGTACGCCGTCCCGGTCTGCCTGTTGGTGGACGCCATCCTGCACGCCAACAACCTGCGGGACGCGCCCGACGATCGTGCCGCCCGTGTCCGGACCCTGGCGACTCTGCTGCCGCCGAAAGCGGCGCAGGCTCTGCAAGTCTTCCTGCTCTTTGGCCCGGTCCTCTTTACAGTTCTGGGCGTACTATTTCATTTGCTCCCGGTCTGGAGCCTGGCGACCCTGCTCGCCGTTCCCCTGCTGGCCCGCGCCTACAAGACGGGCAGCGTCCCCGCCACGGCGCAGACGCACCTCCTGTTCGGCCTTCTCTACACGGCCTCGCTCTTGTTCAAGCCCGTCTTCGTCTGATTGCCCATTCAAGAGTGGCCGCGAGGGCGACGCCGGCAGCGTAGCAGATGAGATTAGAAAAGTTAAAGCCGACGCCGAAGACCAGCGCCCCCGCCCGGCTGTGCCGGGCGGCGACCATCCAAGGCGCCTTCATGAACTTCAGCGCCACGATCCCGAAGCAGAACAAGAGGGCGACCAGAGACACGCGCGGAATAGACAAGCGGGGGAAGAGAAAGCCGAACAGCCAGAAGGCCATGACCGCGTACAATACGTCCCCGGCGTTCTTCGCCAGCCAGAACGGCAGCACGGCGGGGAACTTGCGCGAGGCGAGGCCGAAGAAGATGGTCAGGCCGACCAGGAGGGCGTATAGGGGGCGGCTGCGGGGCGCTGTCGTCGTGCTCACCAAAGGCGGGAAACGCCGTAAGCATCGAACGCCGCGTCGGCGCTGACCACGGCCATGTTCTCCACGAGGCCCTGCGCGATGATGAGCCGGTCGAACGGGTCTCGGTGGTGCAGCGGCAGAGTCGC
>JANOOM010000040.1:0-3581 GCA_031421335.1 Armatimonadota bacterium | reverse complement strand
ATGGCCTGGGTCGGCTCGAACTGATCGGCGTAGATCTGCGCGGCGGGCGCGATCGGCGCGGCGACGGGCAGGCCGGAGATCTCAGGCGGCACGGTGCCGGTCTCCAGAGTCAGCGGCGGGCCGGGGGCGAAGGTTAGCTGCGATGGGACCGGCGCGGGCGGCATGCTGACATGGGCGGCCTGGGCGGCGGGGGGGGACGTCAGAGCGAACTTCTCGGCCCGCAGGTCAGCGGCCATAGCGGCGGCGTTCTGGTAGCGCAGGTTCGGGTCCTTCGCCAGCGCGCGCTGCAAGATCTGCTGCAAGGCGAGCGGGACGCCGACCGGCATGGTCGGCTGGTTGTTCATGATGTTGTAAGTGATGGTGATGACGCTGTCGCCGACGAACGGCTTACGCCCGGTCAGCATCTCATACAGCGTGATACCAAGCGAGAAGAGGTCGGTGCGGTGGTCTACAGTATGGGAGGCGACCTGCTCCGGGGACATATAAGACGGCGTCCCGAAGACCTGGCCCTGGGTCGTGATGCTCGGCTCGGCGGTGATGCGGGCGATGCCGAAGTCGGTGAGCTTGATGACGCCGCCGGGCAGGATGTGGACGTTGTCGGGCTTGATATCGCGGTGGACGACCCCGCGCGAGTGGGCGTAAGCGAGGGCGTCACACAGCTGCAAGGTGATCTCGACGGTCTCCTTGAGCGGCAGGGCGCCTTGCATCTGGAGGATATCGCGCAGGGACTGGCCTTCAAGGTATTCCATGACCAGGAAGTGCCGGTCGTTCTCCTGGCCGACATCGTGGATGGTGACGATGTTGCGGTGCGAGAGGGTGCCGGCGGCTTTGGCCTCCCGGTAGAAGCGCTCGATGCGCTCGCGCTTCTGCGCTCCGGCGAGGTGGGGGGGGAGCTGGAGTTCCTTGACGGCGACGCGCCGGGCCATGGTGGGATCGATCGCTTCGTAGACGATGTCGTTGGAACGGGCGATCTCCCGGATGATCCGGTACTTGCCGAGGACGGTATTGGACGAGACGGCCACTGCGGGTACTCCTGCTAGAGCGTGTGTCAGAGATGTCCGGGGCGGGCGCGGGCCTGTCCCTGAGAGCAGGCGCGAGACGGGCCGCATTCAGACGAGTGAATGAATTCACTCGCTCCGCTCAGATTTGTCCAAGGGACAATGAAAACGGTTTTCAGGAACAGGCCGTCAGAGGCTGCCCTGCAGCGCTTCTCTGCTTGATCTTTTGTCCCCTGGATAGGTCCGGCGCGGAGCGAGTGATTTCAATCGCTCGTCGGGGCGCCGCGCGCCGGCCCCTACTTGCGCCGGCCCCCAAAGAGGGATGTCTTCTCGGGCTTCGCCGGGCTTGCGGCGATTGCCGCCGGCGCTTCGGGCGCGAACTCGGCCGCCCCCACGCAGGGGGTCAGGGCGCGGACGGACAGGATCAAGGCGGTGATGTTGTCGCGGCCCCCGCGCTCGTTGGCGGCCTCGACCAATGCCAGAGCGGCCACGGAGGGACCGTGCCGCTGGAGGACGGCTTGCAGGTCCTCGGGTTCCAGATGCCCGGTCAGGCCGTCGGAGCAGAGCAGGAAGGTGTCACCGACCAAGATCTCGTGCGTGAAGACGTCCGCCTCCACAGTCGCGGCCGTGCCGATGGAGCGGGTGATGATGTTGCGGAATGGCGAGATCTGCGCCTCGGCCAAAGTCATCGTCCCCAGCCGCACCTGCTCGGCCACCCAGGAATGGTCCTCGGTGAGCTGCGTCAGGACCCCGCCGCGCAGCAGATACGCCCGGCTGTCGCCCACCTGGGCCAGTGTCACGCGGTCCTCGCGGACGACGGCGGCCGTCAAGGTGGTGCCCATGCCCTGCCGGTCGGGGATGGCCTGGGCGGTATCGTAGATCAGGCCGTTCGCCGCCTCGACGGCCCGGCGCAGGCTCGCCTCGATCTCGGCGTTGGGGCTGGCATAGTAGGACTCCATGACCGTCTTCAAAGCGAGTTCGCAGGCGATCTGCCCCGCCGAGTGGCCGCCCATACCGTCGGCGACGGCGTAAAAGCTGCCCTTGGTCGCCAGGACGGCGGCGTCTTCCGGCTCGAAGAAGTCGAACTTGTCTTCGTTGTTGTCGCGGACCCGCCCCAGATCCGTCTTCGCGCCGAACTTTATGGCGGCGACGACGCGGGGCAGGCGCCCGACCTCCGCCCAGCCCTCGCTGAGTTCGTCACGATCCAGGCGCGCGGTCTTTTCCTGGCTGCTGTTTTCCTGGGTCATCATCGCCTCTGGCATGGTGTGTTTAGCTCTCCAACGGGGTCAGCGGTTTATGGTCTTCAGGAGCCTCATCTTTGGGCGCCTCATGAATTTGGGCGTGTACTTCGGCGTGTGCTTCGGCGTGTGCTTCGGCGTGTGCTTCGGCGGGCGCTTCTTCAAGCTCCGCTTCTTCAAGCTCCGCTTCTTCAGGAGCCACGTCCAGCAGCTCGAAGCGCAGGGCGGTCCCGCCGATCAAAACGACATCGCCCGGCGTGAGCGTCTGGGCTTCGTTGATCGCCAGGCGCGATCCGTTGAGCAGGGTGCCGTTCGTGCTGCCGACGTCGGTCAAGCGGAACACGTCCCCGTCGGCGATGATCTGCGCGTGGCTGCCGGACACATAAGGGTCGCCCAGAATGATAAAAGTGTTGTCGGCACGCCGCCCGAAGGTCGTGACGCCCGGCACCAGCAGGCATATCCGGCCGCCCTCTTCGCGCGTCTCGACCACCTGGGCACGGGCGGGGCCGGCGGGGCGGACGATAGGCGGGGCCGGGTAGTCCGGGGGGACATACGCGTCAGGCGGGGCAATCTCCCGGCCGATCATCGCGGGAGGCAGGCGCAGCTCGGTGATGACGCTGCCGAAGCGGATGCGGTCGCCGTTCTTGAGCGTCCTCCCCATGTGCGGGACCAGCACGTCGCCGCCCACCTGGGTGCCGTTCGTGCTGCTGAGGTCCTCCAAAGTGAGGGTGCCGTCTTCCCCCACTTCCAGGCGGGCATGGCGGCGGGACACGGTCTTGTCGGGTAGGAGGATGTCGGCGCTTTCGCGCCCGACGACGTTCTGGCCGAGCTTCAAGGGGTGAGAGCGCCCGGTCGGCTCTTCCAGCCGGGGGCCGTCCGAGGCCATCTCCGGCTCGTCCACGCTGTGGAGGGCGCTGAGGCCCGCCAGTGTAAATCCGCACTCGGGGCAGTAAGTGTCGCCCGGCGCGACCTGGCCCAGGAGAACGGGGCACTGGGCCTCCACCCCCATCGGACAGCGGTTCGGCGCGGTCGGAGCGTCAAGGGCCAGGGGCAGAAGGGTCGCTCCCGACGAGCCGGGCAGAAGGGTCGCCCCCAGAGGCGCGGAAGCCTCGGCGCCCAGCTCGGCGAAGGTCTCGCCCCAAACGGCCCGGTCGTAGTCAGCCCGCCGGGCGGGCGTCGTCAGGACCTCGTGGGCTTCCCGGAGTTCGGCGAACACGGCGGCGTCGTCCAGGTTATTCTGGGTGAGCCGGCGGTAGGCGGCGCGGATGTCGGCCACGCCGCAGCCGACGGGCACTTCTAAAATGGCGTAGTAGTTTTTCAAATCGTGTGCTTTTGACCCACCCCG
>JANOOM010000039.1:0-2080 GCA_031421335.1 Armatimonadota bacterium | reverse complement strand
GACCTAGGCTCAACCCTTCAGTCCGCGCCAGCCGCGCACGCGGCTTCTTGCTGGGTGGCCTGCGCGCGCTGATGCTGCACCTGCGCCCAGATCTCTTCGGGCGTCGCTTCTAGTTTGAGTTCCTGGACCACCTCGCCGATGAGAACCGTCCCGGCCAGCTGATGGTCGCTCTCTTCTTTACGGGTAGAGGGCGGGGCAGATGTTCGGGTCGGTGTAGTCAGGGACGCCGCCCGCCTTGCGGCACAGGTCATCGTTGTCGTGGTGGCCCAGGCTGCCGTCGGGGAAGTGGTATTCTTGCCAGTGGTTCGGCTGGTCCTGCAAGTGGACGGCGATCGCGCGGCGTGGATCCGGCTTGCGGTTGGGGCCGCTGCCGTGGATCGTCAGGCAGTGGTGGAAACTGACCTGGCCCTTCGTCATATTCATCGGCACCTTGACGACCGGCTGGCCGCCCGTGTCGAACTTCTTTTCCAGGCCCTCCAGGTCACTGCTGAAGAAGTTCAAGGTCTCGGTGTTGTCCGGCCAGTGCAGGCTGCCGTCAATCATGGTGATGGTGCCGTGTTCCTCGTCGCAGTCGTGGAAGGGTATCCAGGCGGTCAGCATGTTCGGCGAGGAGCAGGTCTTCCAGTAGCCCCGGTCCGTGTGCCAGCCGACGTTCGCTTTTTTGTCGGGGTTGTCGGTGGGTTTGAAGAGGAGCTGGTCGTGCCACAAGCGCACCTCGGGGGTGCCGGCCAGCCGGGCGGCGACGGCGGCGAGCAGAGGGTGGCGGACGAGGGCGCTCAGGCCGCCGCTGAAGAACGAGGCGTAATCGTGCTTCCGCAAGCCGTCCCCGTACTCGCCCGTGGGGCGCCACCGGTCCGGCATCGGGAAGGGGGGTTCGTCCAAGTCGCGGGCGTAGAACCGCTCGCTGCCGTCCTTAGCGGCGTCAATCTCCGCGTCGGTGAAGAGCGGCCGGGACAGGTAAAAGCCGCGCTCGCGGTAGAGGCGGACCTCGTCATCGGTGGGCAACAGTGCCATCTGGTCTGGGGTGAGTGTCATGCCCTCATTGTACGCAATGGGCACAAAGAAACGCTTGCAGGAGTTTCGGCCAAATGTGCGGAATGTTCGGCAAATGCCCACGGACATACTCGCCCGCTACTCGCGCCCCCCCGACCTGCTGGCCGGCTTTCACGCCGACCGGCCTGACGACGCCGTGCCGGAACTCGTCCATGCCGGCGAGCAGTGGGCCTCGCGCCGGCTCCTGGTCACCTCCCACAGCCACGCCGTCTGGGAGTTCTACCTCCAGATCAGCGGCGAGAGCCGGTGGGACGCGCCGGGCGAGACCTACACCCTGGCGCCCGGCGGCTTCTTCGCGGCCCCGCCCGGCATCCCCCACCACATGCACGAGCGGCCCGGCGACAAGCACCATTTCTTTTTCGCCGCCGTTGACGTGTCCGTCGTCTGCGCCCGCCTGCCCTCTTTGGCGCCCGTGTGGCGGCAGGAGGCCATCGTCTTCTGCCCGCGCGGCGAAGCGCTGACGGCCCCCTTCCGGCAGCTCATCCGCGAGGTCTCCCTGACCCTGCCCGAGCGGGCGGTTGGGATGCGCCTCGCTCTAGATGCCCTCGTCTTGGAAGCGTCAAGGCTTGCGGGCGCGGAAGGGCCGGGTACGGCCCACTCCCTGACCCTGCGCCACCCGGCCGTGCTGCGGGCCAAGGAGCTGCTGGACCACCAGCCGGAGCGGCCCTGGCGGCTCCCCGCTTTGGCACACCTGGCGGGTGTCTCGGCCCACCACCTGGTTGAGTGCTTCTCGCGCGAGGTGGGGGTCTCCCCCCATCAGTACCTGCTGTCGGTGCGGGTGCGGCTGGCCCAGGAGATGCTGGCCGGCAGCGACATCCCCATCACCGATTTGGCCCTGGAACTTGGGTTCTCGTCGTCCCAGCACTTCGCCGCCACCTTCAAGCGGCTCACCGGCGAGACAGCGCAGGGGTATCGGGGGCGCGGCAAACAAGAGGGAGGCGGGCGCTGAAGAGCGCGGGAAGGAGCATGTTCAGGACGACGGAGGGTAGGGACAAGCCCTACCCCTACGTTCCGAGATCCATGTAGG
>JANOOM010000038.1:0-5122 GCA_031421335.1 Armatimonadota bacterium | reverse complement strand
GCGGAGAGAGGAAGGGCGGAGAGAGGAAGGGCGAACACAAGGTTCGCCCCTACACCAAGAGCTTCACACCCAGCAGTTCCAGCGCGCGGCCCAGGACCCGCCTCAAAGCGGCGTCGCCCGCTTCCGGCGCGTCCCCGTCCGGGTCAGCCTGGGGAAGCTCATCGCCGGGCGTCAGCTCGACAGCAGCGAGGAATGGAACGGCGGGGGTCTTGGAGAAGAGGTCAAAAGCGCGGGCGTGGTAGGCGCGGAAGGGCGGGCCGGGCGCGGCGGAGTGGAAGGACTGCGGGTGCAAAACGAAGATGCCCTGGACGGGGGACCGGCCGCCCTCGGGGGCGCCGATGCCATGCAGGTACTTCATGGTGATCTTGGTCAGCTCCGACCGCGACCGCTCGAAGTTCAGGGCCAGCGAGGGCGAGACGTATTTGGCGTCGAGGATCAGAAAGGCGGGCGGCCCGCCCCCGGACGGCCCGAACTTCAGGACGAAGTCCGGCAGGAAGCCCGCGCCACCTTCCATCGTCCGCACGAGGCCCAGATCGCCGCCCGCCATGCGCTCGATCTCCGGCTCATAGAAGAGGGTGACGCGCTCGCCCGCGCGGTTCGTGAAGCCGTAGACGTTGTCGGGGCGAGCCTCCCAGTCCAGCCCGGCACGGGCGGAGGGGGCGGGCAGGCGCCGCTGCCGGCCCGCCGGCTCCCAGCCGGCCTCACGCAGGGTCTCGACGAGCCGGAATAGGCAGTAGAACTCATACAAGCGGTCTATGGTCCGCAGGCTGTACAGGAAGCGCTCACTGGCGAGGTTGAGCCGCCCCAGGCCGTGCCAGGCCACGACCTGCCGGAACGCCTGGTGGTAGTGCGGAGATGAAAGAAAGCCGGGCGTCACCGTGGGCATCTCGCGGACGGTCCGGGCGACGGGCAGGTGTCGGCGCCAGAAGGCGGACTGGTCGGCGGCCTCACGCTGCAAGGTGGTGCATTCGGCGAGCAGCTTGCCGAAGCGCTTGCGGCCCACCTTGCGCTTGATGTCGAAGATGCTGCCGTAGCCGGCGGGGACGGAAGCGACGAAGCCGTCGCTTTCCAGGGCCTGGAGCTGGGCGAGGCAGAAGCGCTCGACGTCGGATAGGCGGGCGGCGATGCTTTCCAAGTACCCGGCGATGACCTGGTTCTCGTAGACGTTGGTTTCTTCCGTGAGCGCATAAGTCTCGATCTCGTCCAACTCGTAGAAGCGGCCGCCAACGGCGATGCTGCCCGGCGTCGGGGCGCCGACGGGCATAAACGTGTCGAGATGGGTGAGCGCCCAGTGGACGGAGTGTTCGGTGAGGTTCGCCGCCCGGGACGCCTTGATGCGGGTGGGCTTAGGGGCGAGTCGGCAGCGCTTTCGGTAGCGAAACCGAGGGGCCTGGGCCGCGAAGGTCTCCAGGTGGCCGGCGATGGCCTGGAGCAGGACGGAGGCGGGGACGTCGCCGGTCCGGTGTTCTTCTCCGTTAGCCGGCTCCGCGCCGGGGTGGGCGGCATTGAAGCAGGAGCGGCTGACGTCCTCCATGCGGCTTTCGAGGTAGTCCAAGATCCGCTCGGCGCGCTCGGCGTTGGGCTTGCGGGCGAAGACCTCGACGGCGGCGTAGGCGAAGACCTCGACGGCGGCGTAGGCGGAGACGTAGGAAGGCGCGGCGGCCTCGAGCGGGTCGTGGACGGGCAGGACTTCGAGGGTCAGGATGCAGTAGCCGAAGTGGTTGAGGAACCAGGATGGGGCGCCCGCGTGTGGCTCCCACCAATACTCATAGCCGCCGCCCTCGGTCTTCTGGCGGAAGGGGCGGTCCAGTTCCACGTCCTGGATGTAGAGGCGCGGATGGACGTCTTCGGGGCAGCGCAGGACGAACTCGACGGGTTCATCCTCGGTGATCCGGACCGGCGGCGGGTCGGTGTCTGGGACGGCGGCGAGGTCCAGCGGCTCGGCGGGGTCGCGCGAATCGTCGGGGCGGCGGGCGCGGCGGAGGAGGGAGAGTGATAAGGATTCGGTCATTGTTGCTTGGTACGCGTGATGTGAAAGGGTCGAGCGAACGAGTGGAAGACGAGTGAATGAATTCACTCGTCCGAACTTGCCAGGACGCGGTCGGCCTCGGTCATTTGCGGAGAGAGCCTTAGCTGAAATACCGGTAGAACTTCTGCTCCTCGTCGCCGGCCCGCAGGATATAGTCCAGCAGCGAGCGTGAGCGGTCCAGGGGCCGGACGGCGGCGGCGAGGTCCTCCAAGCGGCGGCGGTATTTGTCGCCGTAGCCATTGATGAGCGGGAGGATGTACTGCGAGACGGCGTAATCCAGGGCCGTGAGCGCGAAGCCCGCGCCGTCCGCGCCGCGCATCAGGCGGCGGGCGGCGGCGCAGTAGTGCCGGATGGCCTTGGTCTTGCGCGGGCTGATGACGGTCGGGATGCCCTTGGCCGGGTCGGTGCCGCCGAGGGCCTCTTTGATCTTCGCCAGGATACGCATTTCCTCGTCGGTCAGATCGCCATTCGCGTCCCCCCCCTCGTCAGGGGTGGGGCGCAGGGCGGCGCGCAGGTCGTGGTAGGACAGCAGCGGCTCTGGGGCGGCGGAAGCGACGATGGGCGAGACTTCCATCTCGTCGGGCGGCTGGATGCCGATGATGGGGACGCGGTCAATCATGCGCGGCGACAGCGGCTCGGTAGTGTTATCGTAGTTGATCGTCGCCAAGAAGCGCATCGAATCCGGGACGGACAGGACGCCCGCCCGGCCCGGCTCGCCGGTCTTGATCTCGCGCGGGACCAGGGGATCGCACATGCCTAAAAACGACGAGAAGTAGTGCTCCATCGGGCTGAGGTTGGCCTCGTCCAGCAGCACCCAGTAGGGAAAGGTGGCGGGGTCGGGATCCTGGTTCTCGCGGAGGACTTCGTACAGGCCCGTCGCGGCAGGCTGGAACTTCTGGGAGAGCGGGTTATAGAACCCGACTATGTCGCGCTGGGAAGTGAAGCCGCGGGCGGTGGGGACCAGCAAAAACCGGTCCTGGGCGCTCAAGCCCAGCACGCCCGCGAGGCTGGTGACGAGCGACGTCTTGCCGACGCCGGGCAGGCCGGCCAGAACGACCAGGAAGTTTTGGTCCACGCAGATGAGGAAGTTGGCGACGTCCTCAAAGCGGCAGGACCGACCGTAGCGCGCTTTGAGGCTGCTCCGAACCTCCTCGATCAGCGCGGCGGCTTCGGGGCGGTCTTCGCGTCTTCTGATGGCCCGGCGGGCAGGTGGGGCGCTCTCTTCAAAGACAGGGGCGATGCCGTTCAAGAGGTCCAGATAGGGCTTGTTTTCCAGGGCGACCCGCAGCAGGTTCTCGCGGTGGGCCTCGTCGCCGGCCTTGATCTCCTGGATCAGCTTTTCGCGGACGGTCCCCAGCCGGCGGCTGTCCTCTATCTGCCTCTCGTTCGCCTGCGTCCAGCGTTCTTTTTCTTCTTGTAGGTCTTTGATCTCGGCGCTGATCCCGAGCGACGCCAGCACGGCTTCGAGTTCAGTTCTCTTGGCGTGCAGTGTTTCTTTCTGGGCGACAAGCTCGGACTGGAGGCCCGAGATGGCCTCGGTCAATTCGGCCTCCTGCTTCTTCCTAAGCTCTTCGCGCGTCTTCTTGGCCTCGACTTCCAGGTCTCGGACGCTGGCTTCGAGGGCGGATCGCTGCTGGCCCAGGCCGGCGATCTCTGCTTCGAGGCGCAGGCGTGGCTCCTTCAGCTCCTTCTGGGCGATGCGCTCGGCCATGCCCAGAAAGTCGGCCTCGTTGTCCATGATGTGCTGCTGGACTTTGGCATTGCCCTCATCGGTCTGGAGGAAGTCGTTGATTAGCCCGGAGCTTTGCGAGGTCCAGTAGTCCAGCCGGTCCACCAGCTTCAGCAGGCGCAAGCGCCTGCTGCCGTCGAACTGGCTGTTCGTCTCGCTGAACTCGGCCAGGGCGGTGCGGAAGGAAAGGAGCTGCTGCTTGCCCAGCTTCTTGTCTTCCTGGAGCAGCGTGTTGCCGATTTTCAGGAGTTGTTCTTCGGGGATGTAATCAACCGTCTCATAGGGGCACTCCAAAATATCTTTGACTTCGCCCAGCAGCAAAACCTGCGAGCCGAACTCGATGGTGCCGAACTCGGAGAGCGGGAAGCGGAGCACATGGTGGTCGGGAACCCCTGACCGGCCCAGGCCGCCGTAGGGCTTCAGGAAGACGTCGTAAGCGTCGTTCTCCGAAAGTAGGGGGGTGTCATAATCAAACGGGCCGTAGAAGCTGCCATCGACCGGGGAACGCAAAACGATGAGCCGTTCGGGTTTATAGGGGAAACTGAGGAGGCGGTTATCTACGTCAAACTCGGTGTCCACAACGTGCAAATACTCATAGCGTTCCAGGCCCTCGGCGTCATCGGCGTGCGCGACCCAGCCGCAGTAATAGCGGTGGCCAGTGTCCTGGCCCTGCTGCGTGTTGATGCGGTAGGGGATGCGGAACAGGTCACTCTCGGAGAAGCGTTTCAGGGAAGTGTCGTAGCCGCCGATCACAAAAATATCGCCGCTATTGGGGAAATCGTCGGGGTTCGCCTCTTCAACCCGCTCGACCGACTCAACGATGACGGGCCGGACCGTGCCGGCATAGGGGCTGTTGGGCTTGGAGCCGGATTTATAGGCAACGGCGTAATACTCGGACTTGTTCATAGATTAACCTCTCGTATTCACGGCCATGGTCATGTTGAGCCTAGCGTTTCTGAACCCACGACGCGCCAGCGTTTGCCGTCATTCGTGAGCGTGTACTCGTAATCTGTCGCGAGCAACATCCCAGCGATTATCTCACCCTTCACCACCGCCTTGTTTGACTTCAGAGCTTTGATCTGCCAGATCACGAGCAAAGGCCCGAGCCTTCCGGTCTTCCTGTCTTTTCGTGCGTACTGGGTACTTACCGCGTCGGACACCGCCCTGACCAAAGGGCGCCCGCCCGCGAACCGTCTCATGAAGGCGGCGCTCGGGTCGGCAAATCTGGCACCGTCCGTCGTCAAGTACCCGAAGCCCAGGAAGTAGACGGTGGCGCGATGCACCGGGAGGACAGGAGCGCATTGGCGCATTTGGTAACGGAAAACGGCCTCGCGGACGTCATCCGCCGGCGCGGCAAGCGCCGG
>JANOOM010000037.1:0-6051 GCA_031421335.1 Armatimonadota bacterium | reverse complement strand
CCCGCCCGATGCCCCGCCGCTGAACTGCGAAGGGCGCTACGCGGCGCGCCCGGACCCTGGGGGTGGGGGGCGGGCGCCCATCACCGCGAGATGCTTTCAAGCGGTCCTTTGTCGAATACGATCATGCCCTCCGGGCCGGAGGGCAGTTCCTCAAGATGATGGTAGACCTCGACTTGATGCAGGTCCACCTTTCGCCGGCCCCCCAAACGCCGCCGGACGAGCGGAAGACCGCGAACGGGGCGGCGACGCACGCCCTCGCCCCGCCCCAATAAAACCTAATTCTGCGTTCCGCGCCCTTTTCTGCGCTCCGGTTTCCCTGCCTACTCGCTCCCCGCGAAATGGAACCGGGCGGCGACCGTCACGGCCCTGCCCTTCGGCAGAGGTAGGACGCAGCCCATCTTCCGCGTCCCCTGCAGCGTCGCCGGGCGCGCCGCGCCGTCCACCGTCAGTTTGTCCACAGACGCGCCAGGCGGCAGCACCAGGACAAGAGTTTGGGCCGCGTCCGAGGTCAGGACGGCGGAAAGTGTTCCGGCCCCCATGTCCCACGTCACACGGTTGACCGTGATCGCGCCGCGCGCCCGCGTCCCGCTCAGGGTGCCGTGGGGCAGGGCGGTCGGCAAGGCGGGCAGCAGTTCCAGCCGGCCGGGCTTCGACTGGATGATCATCCGGTTGACGATCTCGGGCGTCGCGCCGTTGCCGTCGTCGCAGAGCGTTCGTGGGCCGCCGAAGTGGCCGTCCACCATGTTCAGATAGATCGAGCGGTGCTTCGCTAGCAGCTCCACGCGGGCGAAGGCCAAATCGCCGAGGCCTAGCCCCGTCGCCGCTAGGCCCGTGTGCATGAAGCCATGCGTGGCATCCTCCTTGCTGGCCTCGACGCGGTTGTGCAGGGCGACGCGGGCGGCGGCGAACAGGACTGGATCGGCCTCCTCGCTGAACTGCCCGCTCTCGAACGCCCCATAAAGGTGCATCAGGTGGCGGTGATCGTTTTGCTCCCCCTGGGCCGGATTTGCCCACTCTTTAAGCTGTCCCTGCTCGTTAATCAGCAGCGGCGGCAGCTTCGCCAGCAGTGACTTCCAGCGGATGACGCCCTCGGGGTTGACGTGCAGGGTCTGACTGCCCGCGATCAGATTTGTCAGCAGCTCGTGGGCGATCTCGATATCCTGGGCGGTGTTGTCCCCCCAGCCGTTTTCGGCGGAGAACGAGGGCCGGAACGTGTAGTGGCCGCTCGCGTCCTCGCTGCCCTTCAAGAAATCTTCGTAGAAGAGGGCGCACTGCTCCATCCAGGGCAGGGCGCGGTCCCGCAGGAACTTCTTGTCTCCCGTGTACAGATAGTGGTCGTAGTACCAGTGCGCGATCCACGGGGCGCCGGGCGTCCACAGGTTGCCGGGCCAGCTGTCGTCCCAGTGCAGTGCCAGACCGTTGTTGGAGGCGCGGCTGCCCGTCAGGATGCCCCGGCAGCCGTAGAGGTCGTGCGCGTTCCGCTGAAAGTCGGGAATAAAGCTGTCCCACAAGTGGAAATAGCCGTCCATGCACTCGGCCAGGTTCGTGCTGTAAGCGAGTTCCGTGTCGAGCTGCAAGTTCGTGTCGGTCGTGTAGTCGCCCGACCAGGCCGGGTGCCACGTCCCGGTCCAGATGCCGAACAAGTTGGGCGGCGTTTCCGGCCCCGCCGAGCACAGGAAGACGTAGCGCCCCGCATCGTACATCCGCTCCAGCAGGGCGGGCGGCAGCCGCTGCTCCTTCTGGGCACGGTCCAGCAGTGCTTCCGACGACAGTGCGCGCTCGGCGGCCGTCCCGCCCAGGTCCACGGAGACGCGTCCGAACAGTGTGCCCCAGGCGGCGATGTGCGGCTTCAGCAGGGCATCATAGCTCGGCGGCAGCGCGTCCAAGTCGCGCGTCAGGGCGCTCATCCATTTGAGATCATAGGTCGGGCCGGCGGCCTGCACGGTGGCGCGCGTCGGAGCCTTTGCCCGCGTGAAGTCCGGGTTGCCGGGCGAGTAGGGCCACGCCTGACTGTCCACCAGAGGTGTCTTCCAGGGCAGAATTCGCATGATCAGCGTCACCGAGTCGGCCCCCTGCACGGAGACCGATCTGCCGTCGCTCGTCTGCGCGCCGCCCTGGGCAATCACCCGGATGGCCCCGTCGAAGCCGCCTTTGCCGTGAACGTAGACGTTGTGGCAGGTGATCAATCCGACCTGGTGCGCGATCGTCGACTCGATCAAAGCGTTGTCCACGGGCTGCATGGCCGCACTCAGCGACACTTTGCCCTTTGGTCCAGTCGTCGTTACGACAATGACGTTATCGGTCTTGGAGACGAACATATGCCGCGCGAAGTCGCCCGCCGCCGTGTGCCAGTGCGCCCGGACCTCGCCCGTCGCGAAGTCCTCGACGCGGGCATAGTCGGTGATGGCGCCCGGCTCGGGCTGCTCGATCTTGAGGAAGAACCCCGGATGGAAGGCATCGGTCCAGACCAAATGCCCGCCCCAGCCCTGCTTGCGGGCGGTGTCCAGAAAGAACTTCTGCCCCGCCCCGTATCCCGACGCGCCGATGATGCGCCGCATCTCCGGCAGGACAGGTCCCATGTCGGGCAGAATCTCGCGCGAGCCGGCCGGCAGCCACAGCTTGCAGTGGTCGGCGATGAGCGTGTCGTGGCGCGGGTCCCCGTAGAGCAGCGCGCCCATGATGCCGTTGCCCGCCGCCAGGGCGTCTTCCCATTCGGCGGCAGGCTTGGTGCTGACGGTCCCATGGTGGGGCATCAGGGCGGCGACGGCGGCGGCGGGCGTGGGTGAAAGTGTAGTCATGGGTGTGTCTTTCTGCTGGCTCCGGGCGGCCGGTGTCAGAAGCATCAGGAGCAAAGCGGCGAGCGGGAGTAGGGAGGGGGTATTAAGCATTGGGTTCCTTCGCTGGAGCCGGGAGACAAGTGAGAGCGAGCGCAGGCACAGGCGGGAGCCGGAGGAGCCAGGGAAAAGAGGGCATCACGAGCGTGCCGAAACGATGTAGGGGCAGGGTCCTCCCGCCCTCCTTCCTCTTCCCGCTGTCCCCTGCTGTTTTACGCAGATCGCGTATGCCTTTCCGCAGATCGAGTAAAGCATAAAGACGTTGGTAGTTACACTATACCTGGTCTGTTCCGAAGGCCAGCACCAGCGCGACCGCCTTGGCTTCTTCGCCCATCTCTTTTTGCAGCGCGTCCCAGATCATTTCTTGCTTTACGCGCTCGCTAGTGCTCAGTTAAGTTGATTTTTGACTTTCAGAACGGTGAAATCTTCTTCGGGACGGGCCTGTTTTACCGCTTGAAGAAAGTAAAGAATTCAGTCTAACTGAGCACTAGATGTGCCACAAGAGAGGAGAAGTTGCCGATGTAGCTGTTGCAGCGAAACCGGTACGGAGTCTCGCGAGGGGGATGGCCTCGGTAGTCTTTCGACGAGATTATACCACCTGCATGGTGTGTCAAGTTAGGAGCTTGATTTGCCTGTGGGGCGTGCGGAATGCAGGGATATGAAGGCCACAACAAAAAAGACTTCGTTCTCTCAAAAAGGCGCGGCGACTTCGATATTCATGCTTTTTTCCACATCAAACGTTTGTAGGGTTTGACTCACGGCCTCTCGTGCGGGTATAGTCCCTGATATCCAATGCAACGGCGCAGCTGCCGTGGTAATCTTGATTTCCTGATCCGACCCTACCTGCCCCTTTCCTTCTCCGGCGCTGACGCCCTCCTATCTTTGCCGCCTCGGCGCACCGCCGCGTCTTGTCACACCCACATTCTCACGTTGCCCCACGCGGATCGGCTACAAAGCGGACCCAGCACTGATAGGAGAAATGGCTATGATAATGCCGGCTTTGGCGGACGCCCCGATTGCGTCTGCCCCAACCCCTTTGCACCTTTTGGAGCCGTTAAGCGGCGAAGAGATCGCCGCCGCGATCGGTATCCTGCGCGCGTCTGGCCGCCTCGGCGATAAAGCGCGTTTCGTCTTGGTGACCCTGCACGAGCCGCCGAAAGAGGCGGTCGTTGCGTGGACGCCGGGCGCTGACACCCCGCGCGAGGCGTTCTTGCAGATTTTGGACAACGCCGATGGATGCGCCTATGAGGCCGTCGTCTCGCTTTCCGGCAACGCCGTGATCCGGTGGGAGTACATCCCCGGTGTTCAGCCCTCCCTTATGCTCGACGAGTTCTTCGAGTGCGAGGAGGCGGTGAAGGCCGATCCACAGTTCCAGGCCGCGCTGGCGAAGCGGGGCATCTCGGACATGAGTCTGGTGATGGTGGATCCATGGTCGGCGGGCTGGTACGGCGCGGAGAGCGCGGCTTATGAGACGCGACGCGTCCTGCGGGCCATGGCCTGGGTGCGTTCCGCGCCGGGCGACAACGGGTACGCACACCCGGTTGAGGGCGTGGCGGTCATCTTCGACCTAAACTCGCAGGAGGTTGTCGAGGTCGTTGACACGGGCGTCGTGCCGCTCCCGCCGCAGCCGGGCAACTACGCCCGCGAATACGTCTCGGAGTTCAGCCCCACGGGCGCCTTCCGCCCAGACCTCCGGCCCTTCGAGGTAGTCCAGCCAGACGGCCCGAGTTTCCGCGTGGACGGCCACCATGTCGCCTGGCAGAAGTGGTCGTTCCGCATCGGCTTCACGCCGCGCGAGGGTCTGGTGCTCTACACCGTCGGCTACGAAGACGGTGGCCGGGTGCGGCCCATCCTGTACCGCGCCGCGCTGTGCGACATGGTCGTCCCCTACGGTGACCCCGCCTACAATCACTACCACAAGAACGCCTTCGACTGCGGCGAGTACGGCATCGGCATGCTGGCGAACGCTTTGGAACTCGGATGCGACTGCCTGGGGGAAATCCGCTACTTCGACGCCCACATGGTCAGCAGCAGGGGCGAGGTCATCCGGATGCCCAATGTCGTGTGCATGCACGAGGAGGACTACGGCATCCTGTGGAAGCATGTGGACTGGCGCACCAACCACGCCGAGGTCCGCCGGTCGCGCCGCCTGGTCGTCTCGTTCATTGCCACGGTCGGCAACTACGAATATGGCTTTTTCTGGTACTTCTACCAGGATGGCACGATCCAGTACGAGATCAAGCTGACCGGTATCATACACACAGCCGCCCTGCCTCCCGGCGAGACCCGCAAGTACGGCACGCTGGTCGCGCCGGGCTTGTACGCGCCCAACCACGAACACTCCTTCAACGTCCGCATGGACATGATGGTGGACGGTCCCCAGAACTCCGTCTACGAGGTCCACTGCGAGACGGAACCTGAAGGTCCGGACAACCCGGCCGGCAATGGCTATTACGCCGAGTCCACCCTGCTGAAGACGGAGCTTGAAGCCCAGCAGCTCATTGATCCCCTGCGCGGGCGCTACTGGAAGGTCGTCAACCCGCATGTGACCAATGGCCTGGGGCAGCCCGTCGCCTACAAGCTCATGCCCGGTGAGAACACGGCGGCGTTCCAGCACCCGAGCGCCTACGTCAGCCGCCGCGCGGGCTACATGAGCAAACACCTGTGGGTGACGCCCTACGCCCCCGAGGAGCTGTATGCGACCGGCAAGTACCCGAACCAGAGTCGGGAGGATACGGGCCTACCGACCTATACCAAGGATGATCGCTCCATCGAGGACACGGACGTCGTCGTCTGGTACACCTTGACCCACAACCATATCCCACGCCCGGAAGACTGGCCGGTCATGCCGGTCGGGTACGTGGGCTTCATGCTCAAGCCCACCGGCTTCTTCGACCGCAACCCCGCCCTTGATGTCCCGCCGACTCAGGCCAAGGGCTGCCACAGCGCCCCGAATGGCTCCGCCGGAAGCAGTTGCGGCTGCGGCGCAGAGGGCGCAAAGAGTGAGGGGCTGAGCGGGCATAACGGCAACGGCCAGAATGGCACACACTGAGGAGGCCACATGGACATCCACGCACTGGCCGCCTACGCGCCGGGGGAAAGCCTGCGCCCGTTCGAGTACGAAACCGGGCCGATCGGCGGACACGACTGCCTCCTCCGGGTGCTGGCCTGCGGGCTGTGTCACTCGGACATCCACGTCGTGGACAATGATTGGGGC
>JANOOM010000036.1:0-1816 GCA_031421335.1 Armatimonadota bacterium | reverse complement strand
TCACGCGCCTGATACCAGCCGCCGACCTGACCCGTCTGCGAGAGTATCTCGGTGACGGCGGGGTACGGCACCAGGGCGAGCCGGTACGGCTTGGGCGCCGGCTGGCCGGCGACGGGAGAACTCGACTCTGGCTGGTAGCGGCTCTGGTACAGGTCCACATTGCCGGTCGGCGCGGTGCCGCTGTAGGTGACTTCGATAGTCGCCTGAAGCTGTAGCGCATTATTGACCAGGACATTGCCGTAGACCAACAGCGGCGCGGGGTCGGCCACGGCCGTCAGCCCCGCCGGGATCGGCAGCAGGCCGGTGGTTGAGGACGGCTTGGAACCAGAGGCCGGTATCCAGAGGCCGCTCGTCGGGTCCATCGAGTTGTAGTAGATGGCCGTGCGCCCACGCGTTGTAGCCGTCCAGAAGGCCCATAGGTTTGGGTTCGCCGACGGGAAGGCCGTGTTGGTAGACACGCCCTTGACGCCGTACTTGACCTGGCCGGGGTCATCCGTCACGACCTGCGGTGTCCCCAGTTTGCCTGTCTTTAGGTTCGGGATCGGATAGTAAAGGAGCGTGTTCTGGTACGGCGCATTCGGCAAGGGAGCCTGAACATTAACCGCGAACGCGCTGACCTTCGTCAAGTCCTGTGCGTCCTGAGTGATGGTCAGGCCGCTGGTCGTGCTTGTCGAAGCATTGAGCGGTGCCGTCGGCTGCCACCAATACTTCGTCGGGTCCCTTGGCAAGAAGAAGCCTTGCGCGCTGCTGTTGCCGGCGGGGTTGAAGAGTACGTTGGCTTCCAGGATGTTGAACTGGGTGGTATAGCTCGGCAGAGGCCGCCCGGAAGTCCAGTAGACCGAAAGATTGCCGCCAGCGGGGTCGCGGAAAGCAGCGGGCGCGAAGTCGGGCGTGCTGATGACGTTGTTTTTGGCGTCGAGACCGGCTCCGCTGGAGTCAATCATCGGGATGCCGCCGTCGGTCAGGCCGTCGGTCATGCGGTCTTCCAGAACCTTGACGTTCAGCACAGTGGCGTTCGAACTGTTGGGCATCAGGCTGACAGCCGGGTTCGTCCCGTTCTCGGCGATCTTGATGGTGTCGCTAACGTTCCCATTCTGGTCCAGAAGCCGCCCGGTCGCGTCCGTAGTCGGCGTCGCGATGCCGCCTGTTGCGGTGCCATAGCGCGGCGGGAAGATCTGGGAGATCAAGCCCGTGTATGTCCCCGTGCCGCCGGGCTGGTTGGTGACGATGTTAGAGTAGCCGCCGCTGTCCAAACCCTCGAAGAGTTAGAGCGAGCCGAAGTAGCTGCCGACGGGCGTCCCGAAGGGGATGGCGACGCTGACGAACGGCTCCGTCTTGTATGGGAGCGGCTGACCTGAGTTGTTCGGGTCTGGGCTGCTGGTGTCGCGCCCATGGGTCGGATGATTGATCGGCGGGAAGTCAAGGGACGCCCCCGGCACGAAGTTGTCGGGCGCATCCGGAACGGTCAGCGTGCTCGGCTGGCCGCTGCCGACCTGGGCCTTGTGGAAGGTCGCACCGGGGTAGACAGCTGAATACCCTGTCTCTGCAATGAGCGGGTTGCGACCGAAGGCTGTAGCGAGGTCGCTGTCGAGCGACGACCGGACGAGGAAGTCGTCCTCCGGCACGTTCTTTGGGCCGAACGTGTTAAGGCGCGGTCCTGTCAGCGCGCCGTTCTGGTCGTAGCCTGGGATGAACGAGGTCGCATCTAGGGCGTCGGAGTGTAGCAGCAGCGGGGTGATAAATGGGCTGGCTTGGCCATTCACGACATTCTGCTGCTTTTGGGTCAGGTGGACGTTCAGCAGGTTGACGTTGCCGG
>JANOOM010000035.1:0-7172 GCA_031421335.1 Armatimonadota bacterium | reverse complement strand
CGCTTGGAGCCTGGCCGCGCGCGGCGCGCGGCCGGCTCTTCGCGGGCCGGGGCGACGATGACCGGATGCGCTGCCTCGTCGTCGCCGTCCCCCGGTCCCCCTATCTGCTCCAAGTCGCCGTGCCCTGGGACCCCGCCGAGGACCTGCTCGCGCGCCTGCTCACCGGGCTGGGCCTGGCCTCCCTGCTGTTCCTGCTGCTGTCGGGCTTCGGGAGCTGGCTGCTGGTAGGCCGCGCCCTGCGCCCTATTGACCGCATCGTTTCCGAGGCCGAGGCGCTGACGGCGGACCGGCTCGGCCCCGTCCTCCTGAACCGGCGGGCACTGTCCGACGACGAAGTCGGCCACCTGATCACGGCCCTGAACGGCATGATGACCCGGCTGTCCGCTGCTTTCACCGGGCAGCGGCAGTTCACCGCCGATGCCTCCCACGAGCTGCGGACGCCCCTGACCATCCTGCGCGGCGAGTTCGAGCTGGCCCTCTCGCGCGGGCGCACGGCCCCCGAATACCGCCGGACTCTGGAAAGCGGCTTGGAGGAAATCTCACGTATGACCCGCGTCGTGGAAAGTCTCGGCTTTTTGGCGCGCGGCGACGCCGGGTCGGCGCGTCCCCACGTCTCCCTCTCCCTCAGCGCGCTGGCCGCCGAGGTGGTCGCCGCCATGCAGGGTCAGGCAAGCAAGAAGGGCCTGCGCCTGATTTTGGAGGCGGACGGGGCAGTCGCCGTGCGCGGCGATGGGGACTCGCTGCGCCGGATGATGCAAAATCTGGTCGAGAACGCCATCGCCTACACGCCGCCGGGCGGTGAGGTACGCGTTTCTCTGGGCGCCGCCGGGGGTAAATGCCGCCTGTGCGTGGCCGACATGGGTGTCGGCATCGCCCCCGAGGACCTGCCCCACGTCTTCGACCGCTTCTTCCGCGCGGACAAGTCCCGCGCGAACACCGGCGGCAGCGGCTTGGGCCTGTCCATCGTCCAGAGCATCGCTGAGGCGCACGGAGGGTGGGTCGAGGCGGAGAGCGAGTGGGGGCGCGGGAGCGTGTTTGTCGTGACGCTGGCGGAGGGTTAAAGGCGAGGCAGGGCGGACACAGAGTGAGAAGGGGCGTGGATGAAGACGAGTGAATGAATTCACTCGCTCCGCGTCAGACCTGTCCAGGGGACAGAAGATCAGCCTGTGATGACTCGTTCCTGAAAACCTGCTCCCTTGTCCCTTGGACAAATCCGAGCGGAGCGAGTGAATTCATTCACTCGTCCGGCGCGGCTCGTCCGGCCCATGCGTTCCCGGAACATTAGAAAACTCTCACGCCGCTCTCACGCCGTTCTAATGTAGGCCGAGTATCATCAAGGGGAGCGGTCAGACAGGCCCCTCTCGGAAAGGCAGACCATCCCCATGAAGACCAGCATTATCGCCGCCGGCGCACTCGCCCTCGCGCTCTTGGGCGCGACCCAAGCCGGGGCGAAGCCCGCCGCCAAGATCACCCCCGCCCAGGCAAAAGCCGCCGCTGTCAAGAAGATCCCCGGCACGGCGCAATCGGCCAAATACGAGTTCGAGGACGGACACTGGCAGTACGCCGTCATCGTCAAGGATAAAAAGGGCGATCTCTACGAGGCCGAGGTCAACGCGGCGACAGGCCGCGTAACGGCGACCGAGAAGACCACGCCCGCCGAGGAAGCCAGCGAGGCCGCCGCCGACAAGAAAGCCGCTCAAAGCAAGAAGCACTAACGACCGCATGCAAAAGACGACGACGCTATTTCTCCTCTTGGCCGCCTGGCCCCACGCCGGGGCCGGGCCGGCTTCGGCCCAGACCGCCGCCGCCGAGCCGCTAACGCTCGCCCAGGCGGGCGCGCTGGCGGCCCAGTCAAGCCCGATGCTCACGGCCGCCGCCCAGACCTTGGCGCAGGCGGGCGCGCGCATCGGGCAGGCACAGGCGCAGAGGCGGTTTCAGATCACCTTCAACAGCACCGCGTCACTGTCGAATGCCAGTGTCTACCAGCCGCCACCATCCCAAGAAACGTTCGGAACGCTGCAAAACACTTTGACGATCCCGTTGCCAACCGGCGCCCGGTCCGGCTTCGCCATCCGGCAGGCACAAGAGCAGTTCGGGGCCGCGCGGGCGCAGTATGACGCCGCCCGTCTCGCCCTCACCGCCCAGGTCGCGGCGGCCTACTTCGACCTTCTGCGACGTCGGGCGCTGCTGGCCGTCTCCCAGGAGACACTGGCCTCCGACGAGCGCGCATTGGGCGACGCCCAGAAGCGCAAGGCGGCGGGAGACGTGGCCCAACTCGACGTGCTGCAAGCGCAGGTGCCGGCTGCTGCCGCTCAGGCCGCGCTCGACGGGGCGGAGAACGATCTTGAGGTCGCGCGGCAGACTCTGAACAGCGTCCTCGGCCGGCCCCTGGACGCCGACCTTTCCGTCGCCGACGTCACGAGTGCCGCGCCGCTAACGGCTTACACGCTGGACCAGGTGCGAGCGTTCGCCATGCAGCGCAGCCCGGACGTGCGCGCCGCCGATGCTTCGGTGCGCGCCGCCGAAGCGGGCCTGGCCGTCGCTCGGCTGTACCGCGAGCCGGCGCTTTCCCTCCAGGCGATAGACATCCGCTCCAAAGACGTGACCTCGTTCTCGCGCGAGGACACCTTGCAGGCCGCCGTCACCCTGCCGCTCTCTGACGGTGGCTTGGGACGCGAGCAGGTGCGCGAGGCCGAGGCCGCTCTGGCCGGGGCGCGGGCGCAGGGGCAGGCGACACGCCGGACGGTGCTTGCTGGTGTCAGCGCCGCGTATCTGACGGCGGGGAGCCGCCGGCGGCAGCTCGCGGCAGCCCTGGTGACGCAGCTCATCGCTCAGGAGACGTTTGACAAGACGCGCTTGGGGTACCAAAACGGCTTGTTCCCCTTGATCAACGTGCTGAACGCGCAGGCGGCCTTGACGCAGGCCCGCATCGCTTACACGCAGGCGGTCTATGATGCGGCGGCGGCGGCGGTCGGGCTGACGGCGGCGTTCCAGGGCGCCGCCCCCGTCGCCCCGACCAGTCCGGTTCCCGTGATACCGGCACCGATGACCACACCGCCGGGCGCGGCCGGCGCGGGCACGGGCGGCCGGGGGGCGCCATGATGCGAGGGATCAAAATAGGACTTAAGACAAAAACGATGTTCTTCCTGCTGCTCGCCGTCCTGGCCGCCGGGTGCGGACACGGCGAAAGCGGCGACAAGAAGGCGGACGCCAAAGATCCGCCGGCCCCAGCCGTCCAGGTCGCTGTCGTCACGCGCGGCGCTTTGGAGCGGATTACGGCCGCCACAGGGACCTTGCAAGCCGTCCCGACCCAGGAAGCCACACTCAGCCCACCCGTAGGCGGTATTCTGGATGGCCTGTTCGTCCGCTACGGCCAGACGGTCCGCAAGGGGCAGGTCATCGCGCAGCTTTCGACCCGGCAGCTCGTCGGCCAGATCCAGCAGGCCCAGGCGACCATCGGGCAGAACCGGGCTCAGGTGCAGCAGGCCCAGGCGAACGCTTTGCAGCAGCAGGCGCAAACGCGCACCTCGATCCTCCAAGCGCAGGCAGGGCTTGCGAACGCGCGCGCCGCTTTGTTAGGGACGCAGGCGACCTTGACCGGCAACGAGGCGAGTCTCCGTAATGCCCAGCAGAGCCTGGACCGGGTGCGGACGCTCTACGGTGATGGGCTGCTGGCGCAGAAGGATGTCGAGGCAGCCCAGCTTGCCCTCCGCACGGCCCAGGCCCAGCGCGAGGCCCAGGAGCAGACGGTCGCGGGCCAGCGGCAGACAGTGGTGGGCCAGCAGGCCGCCGTGGCGGCAGCACAGGCGGCGGGAACGCAGGACTTCGTCAAGCGCCAGGACGTGCTGGTCGCGCGCCAGCAGGTACGGAACGCCCTGGGCGCCCTGACGACGGCGCGCGCCCAGGCAGCCCTTTACACCCTCCGCGCGCCGCTCGCGGGTCAAGTCAGTTCCGTGGGGGCGACAGTCGGGGAGACGGTGGACGCGACGACCAAGATCGCCATCATCGCCAACCTGAAACTGTTGCAGCTCAAGATCAGCCTCCCCGGCAACGCCGCCGCACTTGTCCATCGGGGCCAGCCCCTGACGTTCACCGTCGGCGGCCTGAAGGGGCGCGTCTTCCGCACGACCGTCGAGAGCGTCGCGCCCAGCGTGGAGGCAGCGACCGGAACAGTGCCCGCGCTTGCTTTGGTGGCGAACTCCAGCCGCCTGCTCCGAGATGACACACTCGCTCGCGTCCAGATCGTGACGGAGCGGCGGGAGAACGTCCTGCTCGTACCGCGCGCCGCCCTGCTGTCCGACCCGGACACCGGCAAAAGCAGCGTGGTGGCGGTGGGGGCGGACGGAACGGCCCACATCGTTCCGGTCCAAACGGGGCTGTCGGCGGGCGGACAAGTGGAGATCACGGACGGCGTCACGGAGGGCCAGAAAGTCGCCGTCTCGGGTCAGTACGGCCTGCCGGACGGCGCGAAGGTTGAGGTGCAGGCCGCGCCCGCGCCGGACGCGCCCACCAAATCATCCGCCGCCGGGACGCCCCCCGCCGGGACACCCCCCGCCGAGCCGAGCGGCGCGGAAGGGTCCTCGCATGGGCCTTAACGCATTCGTCCAGCACTACCGGAAGGCCATCCTGCTGCTCACCGTCCTGCTCTGTCTGGGCGGGTTTTACGCCTCGCAGGCTCTGCCCGTCGCCATCTTCCCCGACCTGACGGCCCCCCGCATCATCGTCACGGCGGACGCGGGCGATACGCCCATCCCGACGGTCCTCGCCAACATCACCCGGCCACTTGAGAACGCTGTGGCGGGCGTCCCCAATGTCACCCGCGTCCACTCGCTGACCGAGCGCGGTACCGACGAGCTGGATGTGAACTTCAAGTGGGGCACCGACATGGTCGTGACCTTGCAGCAGGTGCAGGCCCGCATCGCCCAGGTCCAGGCCACCCTGCCGGCGGGAACGAACGTGACAGCAGAGCGTTTGAACCCCTCTGTCTTCCCCGTCATGGGCTACAGCCTGTATTCGAAGACCGTTAGCCAGCAGGAGCTGCGCCGGTTGGCCCTTTACACACTGCGCCCGCGCCTCTTGCGCGTGCCGGGCGTCCGCGAGATCGCCGTACAGGGGGGCGACACGCCCGACTTCCTGGTCGAGCTGAACCCGACCGCCCTGCTCACCCGCGGCGTCAGCGCCGCGGACGTCGAGACCGCCCTGGCGAAGAATAACCAGATCAACGCCGTCGGACACTACGACCAGTCGTTTCTGCGCTATCAGATCCTCGTTTCCGGCCTGTTCGGGACCACCAAGGACATCGAGAACGTCACCGTCACCGTCAAGGACCGCGTGCCCGTCACGGTCGGCGAGGTTGGGACGGTGCGGCGGAGCGTCGAGCCTCACACCGTCGAGGCCAGCGGGGACGGTCACGCCGCCGTGCTCCTCAACATCATCAAGCAGCCGACCGGGAACACGGTGCAGGTCTCAGATGGCATCAAGAAGACGCTGGCCGACGCCAAGAGTCTGCTGCCGGCCGATGTCACGGTTTCCAACTTTTATAACGAGGCGGACATCGTCGTCGGGTCCCAGCATTCCGTCATCGAGGCCCTGATTCTGGGTGGTGCGCTGGCCCTGGTCGTGCTGATGCTGTTTCTCGGCAACCTGCGGACGGCGGCCATCGTCTTAATCATTCTGCCGCTCACTGTCATCATCACGTTCGCCCTGATGAAGATTTTGGGGCAGACGATGAACATCATGACCCTAGGTGCCCTGGCCGTCGCCCTAGGCCTGGTGATTGACGACGGTATCGTGGTCGTGGAAAACATGTTCCACGAGATGGAAAGCGGCAAGGAGCGCTCCGAGGCGATCACGGCAGGCTTGAAGGCGATCACGCCCGCCATGATCGGGTCGTCACTGACGACCATGGTCGCCTTCCTGCCATTGACTTTTTTGAACGACTTGACCGGCCAGTTCTTTGGGCCGCTGTCTCTTGTGATGATCGCGACACTGGCCGTGGCACTGGCCCTGTCGCTGCTGCTGATCCCCATCCTTGCGGGCTGGCTGCTGCCGCCTCGGGCCGGAGCGGCGGCAGAGAAGCCATCCCTCGGGGCGCGCATTTTGGGCTTTTTCCCACGGCAGTTCGACCGGATCGTGCGCCTCTACTCGCGCATTCTGGGCTGGTGCCTGCGTCGCCGGGTTGTCGTCCTGCTGCTGCTGCTGCCGCTCGTCTTCGGCACCTGCCTCCTGTACAGTCGCATCCAGACCGGCTTCTTCCCCGAGTTCGACGAGGGCGGGTTCGTGCTCGACTATCAGCTCCCCGCCGGCACCTCGCTGATGGAGACGAGCCAGGTGGCGGGCCGGATCGAGACCGTGCTGGCGCACACGCCCGAGGTGGCCGCCTGGTCGCGCCAGACCGGGGCGCAGAACGGCTTCGCCATCACGACCCAGAACTACGGCGACATGACCGTGCGGCTGAAGTCGGACCGGACGCGCGACATCAACGCGGTCATGGACGACGTGCGCGCGCAGGTCACGGCCCAGTATCCGGCCGCCGATGTGGACTTCCACCAGACCTTGCAGGACGAGATCGGCGACATCGCCGGCGACCCCACCCCTGTGGAGATCAAGATCTTCGGGCCGGACCAGGCCACCCTCGAATCGCTGGCGCAGCAGGTGGACGGCGTTCTCGCCAAGCTGCCCTATGTGGTGGGGGACTTGAGCGGGGTCGTCCACAGCAGCCCGGAGGCGGTCCTGACCGTCAACACCGATCAGGCCCAGCGCTTCGGCCTGACGGCCGACGACATCACGCAGGCCACCACAGCCGCCTTGCAGGGCGTCGAGCCGACCCGCGTCCAGCAGGGCGAAGAGTCGATCGGCGTCCGGGTCGTGCTGGCCCACCCCGGCCAGGCGCTCGACCAGAGCCTGCTGCCCAACATCCTCGTCGCCTCCCCCGTGACGGGCGGCGACATCCCCGTCAGCGAGGTCGCCAGCGTCCAGCGCCAACCGGGCGCCTCCCAGGTGACGCGCGAGGACCAGCGGCAGATGATCGCCGTCACGGCCAGCCTGAGCGGCCGCGACCTCGGCAGCGCCACCTCAGACATCCAAGCCCAGGTCAAGAAGCAGGTGACGCTGCCGCCTGGCTACACCATCGAGTACGGCGGCCTCTACGCCAGTCAGCAGCAGTCCTTTAG
>JANOOM010000034.1:0-12995 GCA_031421335.1 Armatimonadota bacterium | reverse complement strand
GATGTCCTGCGATTTCAGTTCATCTGCGAATGCCAGTGAAGTTCCTACGAGTAGCAGCGACAGTGTTGAAACCAGGTACTGGATTATTCGTTGCACCAACTTGATGTTCCTTACTGCTTTCACAGGCCAAGAGGCTGTACTTACACTATACCACTTGACGACGGCGCGAGCCAGCTACTATAGATGGTCCCGGAAAATGGCTGCTGTTGTGTTCCAGACATCAACTTCTACATCCGCTCCGGCGCGGACAGTCCCAGCAGCCCCAGCACGTTCCGCAGGACGGTCTGGGTGGCGTGGACCAGGACCAGGCGGGCCTTCATGGTCTCCGCGTCGTCGCACACGACGCGCAGGGCGGGGGTGCGGTTTCCGGAGTCGTAGAAGGAGTGGAAGACGGCGGCCAGGTCGCGGGCGTACTGGACGATGCGCTGCGGGGCGGACTCGGCGGCGGCTAGGACGACTTCGTTTGGCAGCTCGCTCAGCTTCTTGATCAGGTCGGTCTCAGCGTCCTCGGTCAAGAGGGACAGGTCGGCCTCGCCCAATCCGGGGACGGACACGCCCTTCTCCTCGCGGGCCTTGTCAATGGCCTGGACGATGCGGGCATGAGCGTACTGGACGTAGTAGACAGGGTTGTCTTTCTCGGTCTTGCGGGCCAGGTCCACATCTATTTCCAGGGCGCTATAGGGGGAACGCATCAGGAAGAAGAAGCGGGCGGCGTCTTTGCCGATCTCATCAATGAGGTCGGCTTTCAGCTCTAATATGTTGCCCTTGCGCTTGGAAGCCATGACGACCTCGCCGTTCTTGACGATGCTGACGAGCTGGTACAACAGGACGTCCAGCCGGGCGGGGTCGTAGCCGAGCGCGGCCAGGCTCGCCTTGGTGCGGGCGACGTAGCCGGCGTGGTCGGCACCCCAGACGTTGATGATCCGGTCGAAGCCCCGGTCCAGCTTGTCTTTGCTGTAGGCGAGGTCGCCGGTCATATAGGTGGGTGTGCCGTCGGAGCGCACCAGGACGCGGTCTTTGTCGTCGCCGAAGGCGGTGGACTTGAACCAGAGGGCGCCGTCTTTTTCGTAGGTGTAGCCACGCTCGGTGACTTGCTCGATGGCCCGTGCCACCCGGCCGTCGGCGTGCAGGGTGGCCTCGCTGAACCAGGTGTCGAACGTGACGCCGAACGCTTCTAGGTCGGCCTTCTGCTGGGCGATCATGCCCGCTTCGGACAGGTCCCGGAAGGTCCGCGTAGTCTGCGGGTCGTCAATATCGGCATTGACGAACTCCTCGCCGTGCTTTGCCAGCACCTCGCGGGCCACGTCCAGGACGTAGTCGCCCCGGTACATTTCTTCCCACTCCTCGCCCGGACGCCCCAGAAGCTCCTGGTAGCGCAGGAAGACCGACCGACCGAAGTTGTTCATCTGGACCGAGTTCAGGGCGTCGTTGATGTAATACTCGCGCGAGACTTCATTGCCCGCCGCCGAGAGCAGGGAGCAGAGCGTGTCACCGATGGCGGCATTGCGGCCCCCGGCCACCGTGATCGGGCCGTTCGGGTTGGTGGAAACGAACTCGACGACGATTCTTTGCCCCGTACCCGCCTCGGCCCGACCATACTGTTCGCCCTGCGCTTCGATGCGCTTCAGGATGTCGCCCAGCCAGTCCGGGCGCAGGCGCAGGTTGATGAAGCCCGGCCCGGCGATCTCGGCGGCGGCGATGAGCGCGTCGTCGCCGATGGGCAGGTGGCTGACGATGCGGGCAGCCACGTCGCGCGGCGGCATGCCCAGTGTGCGGGCGAGGCCCAGGGCGACGCCCGTCGCCCAGTCGCCGTGCGCCTTCTGCTTGGGCATTTCCAGCGTGACGGCCGGGACCGACTCCAAAGCCAGGTCGCCGTCCGCCTTCGCGGCTTCCAGCGCCTGCGTGATGATTGCCGCCAGTTGTTCCTTGATCATGTCGCTCCTAAGACCTCTGCTACTCCAGCCACTACTCCAGCCACTACTCTAGCCACGATGCCAGGCCCGGCCAGAGCCGGACGGCGAGTGTCACCAAACCGAATACTGTTAGATAGCCGAGCAGAACCTGCCCCAGCCCCATCGCCCACAAACGCCGCCCCCAGGCGAAGCGCCTGGCCATGCCGTTCTCCATCCATCGCTGCCGGCGAGTCAGCACCTGCTCGGCGGCCTGGATGGCCCCTAAAATCTGCTTGTCCGTGGCGGGGCGCGTGGCGAACCACTGCTGTATCCAGCCGCCGACGCGCCGCCAGGAGAGCAGAGTCGCCGGCCCGGCCAGCACAGCGGAGAGCGAGGCGGCGTCTAAAGGGGGTAGGCCGTCCGCCGCACTGGCACTGAAGACGGCGAGAAACAGCATCAGGAACAGGGTGAAGCCGGCGAACAGGTTGGTCCCGCAGCGCGGGTGGACGCGCGGCATGACCCGGACACGGGCGATTTCCAGCGGGGCGCCCTGCTCGACGCAATGGACCACTTGATGTTCGGCGGCGTGTGTCCCGGACAGCGGCACCAGCCGCAGCAGCAGGAATACGAACGGCAGCGGCAGCCACTGCGAGGCCGCCGCCAGCCACATCTGAAGGCCGAGCGGCTGCCCTGCCTCCCAGCGGGCCAGCCCCGGCAAGCGGGCGGAAGACTCGTGCGCCAGGCCGTGCGCCCCCGCCTGCGCCAGCAGGAGCAGGCCACTCATGGTCACGCCGGTCAAGTACAGGCCCCAGAAGCCCGCCCCGCCGCCCGAAATGCCGTCGTGCAGGTACACGCCAAGCGGCGTCGCCATCCCGCCCAAGCGCGGCGGGGCAGGCCGCGACAGGATGGCCACCACTTGGCCCGTCGAGGCGTCTATGATCGGGAGCGTCGGCAGGGGCGACCGCTGCAAAGTATCCAGCACGTCGCGCAGACGGGCCTCCGGGGCCGCGATTTCTTCCATTACTTAATCATACCAAGAAGCTGGTGAAAAGTCAATCGGCGCTTCCCAGCAGGAGTGCCGGGGAGAACGCCCTAAAGAACCGGCAGACGGCGCCCATAATAAAAGTGTACGAAGAAGGGAGCACCGAACAATCCCGCCGAGACAAACGGGTCACACGGAATGTGGTCCGGGTTTTAGCCCGCCTCCAACGTCCTGGCACGGAAAGCGGCCCTCCAGACTCGTACTCGCAGCACGCCCATCACTGGCAGGAAGCCAACGACCCGTCACACGGTCCCGTCACACCGTCCCCGGAGCTACGCCCCCGGAGACATCAAGGAAGAAAAACATGTCCACACGGATCAACACCAACACGACCGCCGCTGAGGCCGCCTACCACCTCAGCATCAACAGCGCCAACGTCAGCAAGAACATCGAGCGGCTGTCTTCGGGCCTCCGCATCAACTCCGCCGCCGACGACGCTTCGGGCCTGGTTATCTCCGAGAGCCTGCGCGCCCAGTCCGCCGGCCTCCAGCAGGCCAGCCGCAACACCAACGACGCTATCAACGTCGTGAAGACGGCCGAAGGCGCCCTGAACGAAGTCCACTCGCTCTTGATCAACATCCGCTCGCTCGTGGTCCACGCTGCGAACGTCGGCGCCAATGACACCGCCGCCCGCACCGCCGACCAGAAGGCGATCGCCCAGGCCGTCAACAGCATTGACCGGATCGCCTCGACGACCCAGTTCAACAACAAGAACCTGCTCGACGGCTCCGCCTCGGCGACCGCCGCCGCCGTCCCCGTCACCGGGAACAACCCGCTGATCTTCCAGGTCGGCGCGAATGGCGGCCAGACCGTCAGCGTGGACATCAAAAGCTCGCACTCCGCCGACGTCGGCGCGGCCACGGCCTACACCAAGTCGGACGGCACGGCCGGGACGCTGACCGGCGCAAGCCTCAGCCAACTCGGCGGGTCGGGCACGCCCGCCCTGGACGTCGCTGCTGCCACGGACCTGACCGGCGACAACGCGCAGAAGGCGCTCGCCATCGTGGACCAAGCCATCAAGGACGTTTCCAACACCCGCGGCGGCCTCGGCGCCATCCAGAGCAGCGAACTCGAGTCGAACGTCCGCAGCCTGGCCGTCGCCCAGCAGAACACGGACGCCTCGGAGAGCACCATCCGCGACACGGACCTATCTTCGGAGATCGTCAACTTCACGAAGAACCAGATCCTGGTCCAGGCCGGCACGTCCGCGCTGGCTCAGGCCAACCAGGCCCCACAGGCGATCCTGAAGCTGCTCCAGTAGCTCAAAGGCTTCGTTTCCGCTCCCAGGAGGGGGCCGCTCCGGCGGCCCCCTCCTTCTGTTTCTGTCTCCGTCTAAAGAAAGCGCCCGCGCCCGCCGATACTCAGGGTAACGCAGGAGACACCGACATGACCACGACAGTCGCAAACTTTTCCGGCCTCGCTTCCGGCATCGACACCGCCGGCATCATCACCCAGCTCACCACGGTTGCCCAGAAGCCGATCACGCTGCTCCAGGGCAAGGATGACGGCTACAACGGGCAGCTCGCGTCCTGGCAGCAGCTCAACGTCGGCCTATCCGCCTTGCAGAGCGCCGCCGCCGCACTGAACACCCCGGCCACGTTCACGGCGGCCACGGCGACGTCGTCGAACGCCGCCGCCGCCAGCATCACCGCCCTGCCGGGCGCCACCATCGGCGCCCACAGCCTTTCCGTGACGCGGCTCGCGTCGGCGCAGAAGGTCGTCTCCGGGTCAGTCAGCAGCGGCAGCACGGCCCTGGGCCGGGCCGGCAGCTTCACACTCAACGGCAAGACGATCACGGTCAGCAGCACGGACGCTTTGACCGACATCTCCGTCAAGATCAATGGCGCCAAGGCGGGCGTCTCGGCCACCGTCGTCAACGTCGGCGCGGGCGACTTCCGGCTGACCCTGACCAGCAACCAGACCGGCGCGGCCAACACCATTGCCGCTTCCGACACGGCCGGCGGCGTCCTGGCCGGCCTGGGCGTACTCGGGGGCGGGGCGGCGGCCGTCCGCCAAAGCGTCCAGAACAGCGGCGCGTCGGGCGGGGCGGCCTCTTCCGGGGCCGCCTCGCTGACGCTGGGCAGTGCAACGGTGGCCGTCGGCACCCTGCTCGGCATCGCGGCGGGGTCGGCGCCCGCCGGCTCGTTCCAGATCTCGAACGGCGCGGGCGCGTCGGCGACGGTCCCGCCCGCCGGCGGGACACTGGACCTGAACACGGCTTCGCTTTCAGACGTGGCGAACGCCATCAACAAGGCCGGCGTGCCGGGCATCTCCGCCGAGGTCGTCACCCTCCCCGACGTCAACGGCAACCTGTACCGAATCCACCAGCTCCAGATCACCAACACGAACGCCGGCCCCGCGACACCCAGCACGGCCACGGCACCGGGCAGCTCGCTTCAAGCTTCGGACACTTTCTCGGGCGCGCTCACGGTCAACGGCCAGTCCGTGTCGCTGGCCGGGAACACGACCACGCTGGCCCAACTCAACGCCGCCCTCCAGGCAACGTCCGGCAATTCCGGCGTCACGGCGGCCGTCAGCGGCGGGGCGCTCGTCCTGACCGACCCATCCGGGAACGCCATCACGGCCACGACGACGGGCCTTCACAACTGGACAGGCGGGACGACCGACCAGGGGACATTGGGAGCGGCCACGGTCACGAACGGCAGCCCGTCCGCGCTTATCCCGCCGACATTCACCGACACGAACGGCCTGCTGGGGACCTTGGGCGTCCTGCAAAAGCCCTTCTCCCTGCCCGTGGCGAGCGCCCAGGATGCGAAGTTCAACTTGGACGGCCTGGACCTGACCCGCTCTTCCAACACGGTCGGCGACGTCATCCCCGGCGCGACGATCAAGCTGCTGTCCGGCACGGCCGCCACACCCGGAGTCACCGACCTCAGCGTCACGCAGAACAGCGACGCCATCGTGCAGTCCGTCAGCGCCTTCGCCAGCGCCTACAACGCCATCCAGGACTTCGTGACGGCCCAAAACAAGTTCACCGCGCCGACCGACGCGAAGAGCGGCGCGGCGGGCAGCAACGCGCCGCTGTTCGGGAACACGACCCTGAACCAGATCCAGGACCAGCTCGCGCAGGCGCTTTCGGCGGTCTCCGGCAAGACGACACTGGAGTCCATCGGCGTGACGCTGGACCAGCAGGGACACTTGAACGTCGACTCGGCCGCGCTGACGTCCGTGCTGCAAGCGGACCCCCAGAGCGTCGCGGGCCTTTTCAGCACTTCGGGGGCGACCGACAGCGGCGACATCCAGTTCGTCGCGGCGGGACCCAAGACGGCGGCCACTTCGGGGGCGGGCTATGCCGTCGCCGTCACGCAGCCCGCCACGCAGAGCGGCGGCGCGGCCGGGACGGCCGGGACGGGGCCGAGCAGCGCGCCCGAGACGCTTTCGTTTGGGGGCGCCCTGCTGCCCACCGGGGTCAAGCTGACCCTGCCCGCCGGCAGCACCCTGGCGGACACCGCCCGGCTGATCAACAACACGAGCAGCCTGAGCAGCCAGATCTACGCCCGCGTTGACGGCGGCGGCCACCTGGTCATCGCTTCCAACCGCTACGGGTCTGGCACCGGCTTTTCGGTCAGCTCGGATGCCGCCGCGTCGGGGACGAACTCGGGCGTCGGCCCGTCCCTCTCGGTGCAGGCAGGCGTGGACGTGTTGGGCACGATCAACGGCGAGCCGGCCACAGGCGTCGGGCGCACGCTGACCGGGAACGCCGGGAACGCCCACACGGAAGGCTTGCAGCTCCTGGTGACCGCCACCACGCCCTCGCCGGCGGGCGGGGCCACGGGCCATGCGGCTGTGACGCAGGGCGTCGCCGACAGCCTAGGCCGGACCCTGACCCAGATTCTGGACCCGGTCAACGGCGCGGTGATCGGGGCGGAACACGGCCTGAACTTGCAGATCTCCGACACGCAGGACCAGATCCAGAAGATCCAGGACCAGGTCAGCACCTACAAAGACTATTTGACGCAGATGTTCAGCCAGATGGAGTCGCGGGTCAGCGCGCTGCAAGCCCAGGGCAGCGCCTTCGCCGCCCAGATCGGCACCAGCAGCAACAGCAGCGGCGGCTCGAAACTCTGAACCCATGAACGAGCACAAGGAGCACGATGAGTCTTTCCAACCCTTACGCGCAGTACCGGCAGAACTCGGTCGAGACGGCGACCCCGACGCGCATGGTCGTGATGCTCTACGACGGCGCGATCCGCTTTCTGTGTCAGGCGCTGCCGGCCATGCGCGCCCACCAGTACGATCAGCAGTCACTCCAAATCGGCAAGGCACAGGCGATCATCGCCCACCTGCGCGACACCCTGGACTTCGAGAAAGGCGGCGCGGTCGCCGTCCACCTGAGCGGGCTGTACGTCGGCCTGTTCGACGCACTGACCGACGCCAACATCCACGACCGGCCCGAGCGGGTCGAGCGGGCCATCGAGGCCCTGCGCGAGCTGCGCGTGGCCTGGGCCGAGGTGGACCGACAGTGCCAGGCCGGCAAGGCGGCGGACACGCGCGAGCGGATCGCGGCCTGACGGGTGGGCCACGGCCAGAAAGGATCAACCTATGTCAGTTTCCACGGGCAGCACGGAGCGCGCGAAGTTCGGCTACCTTTTGGACCTCAGCCACGAGCAGATCAAGGCACTGGAGAGTGACGACTTGTTCGCCTTCGACCGCATCCTGGCCGCCAAGCGCACAGTGGCCGAGGGCCTGCGGGACCCGCGCGCCGTCCTCGCCGCCGATCCGACCCTGCACTCGGTCGTGGCACGAATCCAGGACGCTGATAAGATGGCGCAGCGCCTGCTTTACCGCAAGGTGGGGCGGATCATGCGGGAACTCAGCGAGCTGAACCAGCAGACCAAGGCGCGCGGCGCCTACGGCAAGATGGGCAAGAAGGCGGCAAAGCCCATCGGCTTCCTGCCGGACACACCGAGCTATTTAGACATGAAATCCTAGCATGAAATCCTAGGAGGCCGCGAGGCCGTTTACAACGTCCACCCCTCCGTGCTACAATGGGGGCAGCCATGCCTGTCCCCACCCTGCCCGCCCCAGCCGCCCCGCCGCCCGCGCACGCCATCACGCCCTTCGACCACAACTTCTGGGAAGGCGACGCCTCCTGGATGGTGCTGGCCGATATCGCCAAGATCGTCCTGCTTTACATCGTCCTGCGCTTCGTCCTGCGCCGGGTCGTGGACCGCATCCTGTGGCCCGCCGTGCGCGAGAGCGCCCAGAAGGTGGACCCGGCCCAGGCGTCGCGGCTGAAGACATTGGCGAGCCTGGTCAATTCTTCCCTCAGCTACATCCTTTCCCTCGTCTTCGGCATCATGCTCCTGCGCGCCCTGCGCCTGGACCCCATCCCCCTGCTGACCACGGCCAGCGTCGCCGGGCTGGCCGTCGGCTTCGGCGCGCAGAAGCTGGTCAAGGACATGATCTCCGGCTTCTTCATCCTGCTGGAGAACCAGTACGGCGTCGGCGACTACGTCACCATCGGGGCCGTGACGGGGACCGTGGAGGAGGTCGGCCTGCGGACGACGCGCATCCGCGACGACTTCGGCAAACTTTATATCCTGTCCAACGGCGACATTTCCCAGGTCTGCAACCAGAGCCGGGGCGCGGTGGCCTCGTTCGTTGAGATCGGCATCGCCGCCGCCGCTGATGTCGGCAAAGCCACCGAGATCATCAACCAAGCCGGGGAAGAACTGGCCCGCGATCAGCACGACCTGGGCTTCGCCGAGCCGCCCGCCGTGCAGGGCCTCGGCGCGATGGACGCCGCCAAGCTGACTTTGCGCGTTTCGTGCCCCATCAGCGCCCCCGCCAAGCTCATGCAGGCGCAGATCGCCCTGCGCGGGCTGGCGCATCAGCGTCTGGTGGAGGCGGAGATCGGGCTTGCGTGAGCGCGCTAATTAAAGGCTAACGCGTTAGCCTTTATTATCGGGTATGCTAAGTAAAGTAACCTTTACTTAGGAAACCCCAATGAAGCGTAACGCCGGTCAATTCCTCCGCAGTTCCACGTCACCGGAGCCGTTTCAGGCTTTCGTCCCCGCTCCCCTGCCCCCTGAACCGCCTTTAGAAATAGACATCGGCCTTCAAGGGCTTCTGGAAAAAGCTAACCGCGCCCTGGGCCGACTGGACGGCATCGGGACTCTGCTGCCCGACACGAGCCTTTTTCTGTACTCCTACATCCGCAAAGAAGCCCTGCTCTCCTCGCAGATCGAGGGCACCCAGTCTTCTTTCTCCGACCTCCTGCTTTACGAGAACGAGGAAACGCCCGGCGTCCCGATTGATGACGTGCAGGAGGTGTCGAGCTACGTCGCCGCCCTGGAACACGGGCTGAGGCGCATCCGCGAGGGCTTCCCGCTTTCGCTGCGGCTGGTCCGCGAGATCCACGAGATCCTGCTGTCGAACGGGCGCGGCAGCCACAAGTCGCCGGGCGAGTTCCGGCGGTCCCAGAACTGGATCGGCGGCTCCCGCCCCGGCAACGCTCGTTATGTCCCGCCGCCGCCCGAGAAAGTCATGGAGTGTCTGGGCGCGCTGGAGAAGTTCCTGCACGATGACCCGGTGAAGACGCCCACGCTGATCAAGGCCGCCCTAGCCCATGTCCAGTTCGAGTCCATTCACCCGTTCCTCGACGGAAACGGGCGCGTCGGGCGCCTGCTCATCACGCTTCTCCTGTGTGCGGAGGGGGCAATGACCGAGCCGCTGCTGTACCTCAGCCTGTACCTGAAGACGAACCGGGAAATGTACTACGATCTCTTGCAGGGGATGCGGGACACCGGGGACTGGGAAGACTGGCTGCGCTTTTTCCTGCAAGGCGTTTGGGAAACGGCCGAGGAGGCATCGCGGACGACGCGCACGGTCTTGCAGGTGTTCGGCGAGGACCGGCAGCAGATTGAAGGGCTGGGACGTGCGGCGGCCTCCGCCCTGCGCGTGTTCAGTCGGCTTCAAGCAACGCCGCTGCTGTCCATTCGGAAGACTGCCGATGCCCTGGGCCTCAGCGTCCCCACCGTGATTGCTGCCGTGAAGAACCTGGAAACGCTGGGAGTCGTTCAAGAACTGACCGGCCGCAGGCGGGACCGCTTGTTCGTTTACGGGCGCTATTTAGACATCTTGAACGAAGGGGCCGAGCCGATTCCGAGGGGCTGAGGGGGAACCCACCTCCTTCTGTTCCCAGGTAACTATCGGAGGCGCGTCCTCGTCCCGATGCCACTCATCTTAGGCGTCCACCAGAACTGCTGGGAAGAGTTCCCGAAGGGGGCCACCAGGCACTGAGCGGGGATGAACAGGAGCGCCTGGAGAGGCGTAGGGGTCACGACGGTTGGCTGCTCTACCGGAACGGGGTTGACAGTCGCCCGAGACCCGAGCGGAAGGCTGGGGTCTACCGAGATGTCTACGCGCGACTTCCAGGAAACCTTCTTCAGAATGGTGATGCGGCCAGTAGCGTCGTCCCTGGCAACGAGCCATGTGGTGAGTTTTTGGTCTCGCTTGACATGCTGCAACTCAGCCGCGGCCCCTTCTTTATCGCCGTTCGGTGGCAGAGGCTCATGCCAGGTGATGTGGCCCCTCAGATTGTCGTCCGTTGATAGTTCAACGTCCTGGAAAGTGCCTTTGCCTGTCACCGTGTCCCTCTCGTGGGTGTTCCCGTCCCATGGGGCGTCGGTTCCGTCGGCATCACTGATCGGCACGGAAGGCAGCTCGAAACTGGTGAAGGCCCGCTTATAGTCGGCCCGCACGTCCTGGTGATCCACTTGCTGGATGAAACCGACAGTGAACTTCTTCCCCGCAGGGACGGTGCATCTGAGGGTCGCACTGATCTTGAGCGCGGGCGTCTCATATTGCAGCGACGCGGGGTTTTCAACGACAGCCGGCTGCCGGTCGTCAATCAGCGCCTTGAAGTCTTTGACCTCGAAGCTCGCGTCAACAGGGGCTGCATGTGTCCGTGTGGCGAACCCGTTCATCGCAAGGCCGGAAACTAGAAAGGCGAATATCCGATGCCTTCGCATTTTCTGCCGGAACACTCTAGTTCAGCCGCGTCGGCGCGGGCCGGCCGCTGAGGTCCTGCGTCCCCGCCGTGCGGGCGAGGGTGGCGAGCAGGGAGCGGCCGTCGTCGCGGTTCTGGGGGGTGAGGAAGAACAAGACGCCCTGCGTCAGACCGAGCGCGGCGGCGTCGGGCGCATCGCCGCAGTCCAGGCGCATCTTGAAGAAGCGCGGCAGGGCCTCGGGCTGCCAGACGCCGTGGGCGAACGGCTCCTCGCCCGCGCGCTGGTCGAAGACGAACATCCGCCGGCGCGTCCGCAGACTGCCCCCCGCATAGACCGCGTACAGCGAGATGGACCGGACGGCCTGTGTCCCCGACAGGATCGCCGCCACGAGTGCCTGGACCTGGTGCAATGTCTCCCACGCTTCGGCGTCGGCGACCAGGCGGTGCGAGACACCCGCGCCCAGGGCGCCAGAGAACTCTTCGGGCATCTCAGCGAGCTGGTAGTAGCCGCCCTGGGGAGACACGACAGCCCGGGCGATGTCGTTGGCGTACTCGGTTCCCTCCCCCACCCGCTTCTTGATGTAGGCGATAGTCAGGCCGTGCCGGTCCTGGTGGGCGGCGCGCAGGGCGGCGTATTCGGGGTCGTCTTCGGGGGCGATTTGCATAGGATTTCGGTTCACGTCCGGTTATTTGAAGGAGGGCAAAATGACGCCCTTCATGATCACGTTCTGGGCGAGCAGGAAGGCGAACAAGGTCGGCACGGCGGCCAGAGTCAGGGCGGCCATCATCACATACATCGGCGCCCCGCTGGATTGCAGCTCATAAAGCCAGACCATCAGGGTCCACATACTGTGGTCCTGGCAGATCGTCATGGCATATAAGAAGCCGCCGTAGGCGGTCGTGAAGGCGATGAAGCTGATATACGCAAAGATCGGGCGGCTCAGGGGCAGCGTGATGGTCCAGAACATCCGCAGCTCGGAGGCCCCGTCAATCGTCCCCGCCTCGTATAGCTCGCGCGGCAGGCTGTCGAAGAAGCCCTTCATCAAGAAGATCGAGTAGCCGCTGGCCGCGCCCGGCAGGATCAGGGCCGCGTAGGTGTTTAGCAGGCTGAACTGCTTCAAGAGCAGGAAGTTCTGGATCAGCGAGATCTCGCCCGGAAACGACATCGTCGCCAGCAGGAACAGCAGCACGGCATTCCCGTAGGAAAGATTATACCGCGAAAGGGCGTAAGCGCAAAGCGGGTTGACGAGCAATGTGGACAGGATCGCCAGCAGGCAGAAAATGACCGTGACCCAGACGGCCCGCCCGTGCAGCAGGACGTACTGGATGACCAGGCTGTAGTTGCGCGCCATGTAGTCACGCCGCAGCGCGCCCGTGTGTGCCTGGACATAGGCCCAATCGGACGCCTGCACGGGCAAGGCTTGGCCCGCGCCCGCCAGCGCCCACCAGCGCGTCTCGGGCGTATCGGCGGAGAGGGCGGCGAGCGGAGCGACTTTGAGGAAGTCAATCCAGTCCAGCAGTGGCGGTCCTACAGAGGCGATCACCTCGGGGTCCGGCAGGGGAAGCGCGGCGAAAGAGGCCACCGACGCCTGATACTTCCGGTTGTAATCGGCGATGCTGTCCTTGTAGCGCGTTTGCAGGAAGGCTTGGTAGGCGGGCAAGGCAGATGGGGCGACGACGATGTCCCGGAACGGCAGCTTCGTGCGGACGAATGTCTCCCAATCCCTACGCTCCGCCGCACTGCCCTCGGGCCGGGCCGTAAGCATGAATGCGGTGTAGGCCTTGGCCTTCATTCCCCAAGCCTTGTTGAGTGCGTCCAGGCTGGTGTACGCTTCTTCCTTCAGCCACTTTTGATACAGCGGGTCCGCACCGACGACGGTGAAATAGTTCGCAGGCAAGGTCGTCTCGAACGCCTTCCAGTCTTGATACTTGACGCCGTTGCCCGGGGTCCAGTTGTGCTTCGCAGGCTGCTCGAAGGGTGGGAAGACCGTCAGAAAGTCCTCATCTTCCTGGGTATAGGCCCGGTCCAGCGTGCGGACATCGCCGTGGAAGTGTGCGCGCAGGAACTGGTGGTAACGGTCGAGCA
>JANOOM010000033.1:0-3681 GCA_031421335.1 Armatimonadota bacterium | reverse complement strand
GGCCCCCCGCGCTACCTGTACGGGTGGCACGGCGTCCCAGTCGGAATGGCCGGCGGGGGCCCCGAGGGGGCCGACGACGAGGGCGCAGAACAGGGAAGCGGCCAGGAAGCCGGGATAGATCCGCAAAACCCGCTTTCGGAGGAAGCCCCAGGGGCGCGGGTCGGACAGCCAGCTTCGGGTGACTAAAAACCCGCTGATGACGAAGAAGAAGAAGGGGACGGCTACCCCGCCGCAGATGTCCGCGACCGTCTCGGCGAGTCCGTGATGCGGGGCGTTCAGGCCGTAGAGGATGGGATAGCAGTGATAAAACAGCACGAAGACGGCCAGCAGGAAACGCAGACAGTCGAAGTTGTTGTCCCGCCCCCCGCTCACGTCCGCGAGTGTTCGTGTCTGCCTCATGCCATCAGTCCCTCGCGGTGATTGTACGCGATTTCGGGGCAGAAGTCAAAGGAGAAGACCATGACTAAAGTGTTCACGTCGCCGAATCTGGCGGAGACGCAGATGATGCAAGGCATCCTGGAGGACCATGCCATCCCCTGCGTGATGCGGGACCATTCCAACATCCCCAACGGGGAGATCCCCTTCACCGACAACTGGCCCGAAGTCTGGGTGCTGCGCGAGTCCGACGCCGGCGCGGCCCGCCTGCTCCTGAGCACGCCCGCCCCGGTCGCCTCGGAGTGGCGGTGCCCGCACTGCGGGGAGGAGAACGAGGGGCAGTTCACCGCCTGCTGGAACTGCTCCCAGGACCGGCCTCTGGCGGGGGCCGGCGCGGAGGGCGCATGAAGCTGACCGAGGACCTCAAGAGCGCACGGCTGATCTACTTGAAGGGGTTTTTGTTCCTGGTGACGGGCCTGCTGTCACTGGCCGCCCTGCTGCTGGAAAGCCCGACCTTGCGGACGGCGTTCTTGCTTATCGTGGCAGTCTGGTCGTTCTGCCGCTTGTACTATTTCATGTTCTATGTCATCGAGAAGTATGTGGACCCGAGCTTCAAGTTCGCTGGGCTGTACTCGTTCGTGATGTATCTGCTGCGGCGGCGGGGCGGGTCTTCGTAGGGGCGCGATTCATCGCGCCCTGTTTCGGGACCGGCCCTTCAGGGCCGGTCTATTAAAAGAGAAAAGGCGCTCCGCGCCTGAGGATCAGGATCGGAAAGGGGGCGCGGCAAGCGGCGCCCCTACGGCCTCCGGCCCCCCTTCAGCCGCGGAGCGGCTTTCGTCCGCCAATAGACCGGCCCTGAGGGGCCTGTTCCCTGCGCGCCCTCGGCCCTGCGCCGATGCAGGAAGGGCGTAATGAATCACGCCCCTACGCCGGACAGAGACAGAGCAGGCCATCCCATGCCGAAACACTACATGCTGGAGATGCGGCTCGACCTGGCCTCCATAGACCCCCTCGCGCTCGCTGCCGTCGCCGGGCGGCTGGACGGTCTGGGGCTGACCGTGCCAACGTTGGAACGGGAAGCGTCCGCCGACCCGGAGGCCTTGGACCGAGCATATCGGTGCCACATGACGTGCCAGCAACGCCAGCCGCCGGCGGCCCTGCGGCGGGAGCCGATCCCCTTCGACCGGTGGCACGCGAGCATCATGGCCGGTCCTGACGCCCTGCCGGACGCCTGCTTCATCGCCAAGTGCGGTGAGGAGTACGTCGGGCTGTGCGTCCTGGAACGGGCTGAGGGGAGACCAGACGCGCTGAATTGTGGTTTCACCGGGACGCCGCCCGGCAGGGCTGCTGCCGGGTCGAGACCAGTAACCTCTAGGTGAACCAGGAGATGTGCGCGGTCAATCAGGCGCTCGGATTCCAGATCGTCAGACGTTACCTGCACGCCTACCCGGCCGAAGCGCGCTAAGGAGCCGGAGGGGGCGTCGCGCTCTGCGCCTTCTTCGCTTGGGCGTCTTGCAGGGCGTGCGCGGCGGCGGCGCGTAGGGCGGGGCTGACGTTGGTCTCCTCGAAGACGTCCTTGAGGTTGTCCGAGAAGTCGAGTTCATACGAGCCGGTACGGCCCGCGCCGTCGCTGTTGGTGGCGGCGACGAAGTAGCGGACGTCCTGGTTGACCCCGAACTTCACGCGGGCATCGCGCCCGCCGCCCGAGTTGTCGTCGGTGGCGATGGTGTGAACGCTGCTCGGGCTGTCCTGCACCCCAATGATCAGGAACGAGTCGAAGTCCGATGACTTGAGATCTATCTGCGCCGAGCCATCGCTGCGCGCGGTGCAGGAATAGACGTTCACATACGAGCCGCCCTGCACATAGTTGCTGTTCTGAAGCGTCTGATCTCCTGACCGCAAGTTCCCATGAATGGTCGTCTGCGAGTTCCCGGAGTTCCCACCGCCGCCGCACCCGGCTAGCACGAGGGCGGCGACTGCCGCGCCCGCGCCCAAGACCCCGAGTCGTATCCCAATGCGTCTGTTCATGTTTTGCTCCTTCTGGATGTGGGGCGGAGTTTATCCTGCCCTTCTTCCAGATGCCGAAGTCGGGCGTTTTGTTCCCAGAGGGGGACGGGAGGAGTGGGGCGGGTGATAGGAGAGAGGACAGGACAGGGCAAGTGAATGAATTCACTCGCTGATGCCGGACCTGTCCAGGGGACAGAAGAAAAGCCGGAAAGCAGCCCATGAGTGGCCAAGGCGCTTTGCTGAGAACCTGTTTACTTGTCCCTTGGACAAATCCGCGCGGAGCGAGTGAATTTATTCACTCGTCCGGCTCGGCCCGGCGGCTCGGCCCGCCTAAAACTAAAACCCCTGCAAGAAGCTGACGCTCACGACATGGCGGCGCAAAGTCTGGCCGTAGTCGGCGCCGCCTGTGCTGGAGCCGGGGCCGAGGACAATGCCGGGGTAGGGGTCCTCGCGGTAGATGCTGTAAGCCACGCCGACCGACTGGGCGGCGCCTAAGTGATATGCCAGAGCCAGGTCTATGGCGGAGGCGCGGACGGCGGGGAAGTCGGCGGAAGCACGGCGGCGGTCACGCCCCTCGGCGGAGAAATCCAGGCGCGGACCGAGCCGCTGGCCCAGCCGTACATAGATCTCGTTGCTGTTGGGGCCGACAGGGTGCCCAAGCGGCAGGCCGTCCCGGAAGGTCGCCAGGGCGGGCACGGCGGGTGGGACGCGGGTGTACAACTCGCGGTCGGTGTGTGTGAACTCCAAGACCAAATCTGTCCCTGACCGGGCGAACGTATCAGCATAGCCCAGAAGATAAGCGATCTTGCGCGGCGTCTTGTTGCCCACACCCAGGCCCTTCGGCGCCTGGAGGTCGTCAATATAGAACTGCGTGTAAAGGCGGCGCGCGGTCCCCGGCCCACGCGGGGTGACGGTCAGCCCGAAGTTGAAATTGTAGTTGAAGACCAGAGGCTCGCGGTTGTTGCCCAAGTAAAGTTTCTGATAGGCGTAGTAAGGCAGGATCTGCAAGGGGGCTTTGCCGAACTCCGTGGAAGTGTAGTCCTCCTCGACGGACAGCGTCGTCCGGTCGCCGAGGGAGTGTTCCAGCCGCCGCGCGCCGCTGTAGATGGTCCGGCCGGCGTTGGAGTAGCGCGACAAAAGCTGGGTCAGGCGGTAGTTGCCCAGAGTACGTCCCAGGGAGAACGGCAGTTCCAGTTGCAGGGTGGGGCGGGCGGGCGCGTTGTCGTTCAGCAGCAGGTCGCCCCGGTAGCCGCTGCCCCAGCGCTGGCGCAGTTCCCCCAGGGTGACGCGCAGGCCACG
>JANOOM010000032.1:0-2676 GCA_031421335.1 Armatimonadota bacterium | reverse complement strand
CCTTCCCTAACAGGGAGTCGGGTGCAGTTGCGCCGGGGTTAGGTTCCCCCCGCTTTCAGATATGCCAGCCGCACTTTGGCTTTGGCGACGCGTACACTGGCGGGGTACTCGTCCACCAGTCGGGACAGACGCTGGATGGCGGCAGGCTTTTTGCCCGCCTTCTCCCAGGACGCGCCCGCCCAGTAAAGTGCTTCGGGCCGCAGGTCGGCGGCGCCCTTGTCGGCGGCAAGGGTGTCGAAGGCCGCCGCCGCGCCGTCGAACTTACCGAGGCTGTAAAGAGTGTTGCCCAGCCCGCGCCGCGCTTGGGGCGCATCAGCGCTCTGAGGATACTTTGTCAGCAGGTCCGAGTAGCGTGCCTGGGCGTCGTCAAACTTCTGCGCTTTGAATTCGGCGTCGCCGAGATGCAACAGGGCCTGGGGGGCGTAGGCGCTTTGGCCGAACTCGGAAGCCAGGCGCGACCAGAGCGGCAGGGCGGCGTCGGCGTGATCCTGCTTCTCGCTGACCCACGCCTGCGTGAACAAGACCGTCGCCAGCACGTCAGGCGGGGGATTTCCCGCCGAGAGCGTTTGGCAGCCGGCCAAAGCGTCATCCCATTTCTGCTGGTCTAGATCGGCTTGCACCAGAGCAAGGTGGGCCTGCTGCTCGACGGCGGGCGAGTATCCCGGCTTCGCGGCCATCCCCAGGACGGCGCGGGCGGACGCCTCCGCCGCCTGCGGCTGCTTGCGCTCGATGTCCAGCCAGGCCAGTTGGACATGGGCATCCGGCAGCCAGTCCGCCCCGCCCCCGCCCGGCAGGGCGGCGGAAAGGGCGGCGGAAAGGGCGGCGAAGGCCGGGCCGGTCTTGCCCAGGCCCTGGTCGGCCAGTCCGAGCAGATAGTGGGCCTCCGCCGCCACATCGGCGGGCGGCGCGGACGTCAGCAGGGCCGAGAGGGCGGACTGCGCCGGGGCATACTTCTTGGCATCCAAATCCAGCCGGGCTTGTTTCAGCACGCCGGCCGCGTCGTCTTCTTTGGCCGCCACTTTGACGTCCCCGGCCTTAGCGCGCGCCTTGGCTGCGAGTTCGGACGCGGGGAAGCGGGCAGCGACTTGGCTGAACAAGGCGGCGGCCTTGGCGGGCTGACCCAGAGCGAGGGCGCAGTTGGCGGACCAGTACAGGCCCTGGGCGGCGACCTTGGCGTCCGGCGACTTGGCCGCCGCGTTGTAGGCGGCCTGAGCGGGCGCGTATTGCTTCTGCGAGTACAGGCAGCGGCCTAATGTCAATTGGGCTGGAAAACGCTGCGGGTCGGTGGGCGGCAGGGCAGCAAGGATGGACTTGAGGCGCGTGGCCGCACCGGCGAAGTCGCTTAGTTTCAGGAGGGCGTTGACCAGGCCGTCCGACGCCGCTGCCTTGGTGTCCGCATCCGCGCCGGTGGCAGAGAGCGCGGCCTGGAAGTCGTCGCGGGCGGGCGCGTATTGTTTGGCTTCGATGTCCATTTGTCCCAGCAGCAGAGACGCCTGCGGGCGGTCTTCGCTACCCTGGTAGCGGTCCACGACAGCCCGCAGGCGGTCGCGAGCTTCCTCCGTGTGGCCGAGCTTCAGGGCGGATAGGCCGGCCCCGAAGGTGGCATCGGCGGCGGCCGAGCTGTTCGGGTACTTGCTGACCACCTGGGTGTAGGCAGCAGCAGCGGCCTCATATTTCCCGAGTTGATAATTCGCCTGGCCCAGCCAGTCATAAGCGATTGGGGCCTGAGCAGGCGTCACGCCAGCGGATGTCGCCGCATTCAGCGCCGCCGCAGCTTTGGCCCACTGGCTCGTCTGCAAGGCCGCTTCGCCCAGGCCCAACTCGGCGGTGTTCCTGACGGCCGGGTCCTTGGCTGCCAGCGCCATCTCGTAGGCAGGCACGGCTTTCGTATACTGTCCTAGCTCGGAGCGGCAGCGGCCCAAGGCCAGCGCAGCGGCCCCGGTACGCGGGTGGCCTGGGTTGGCGGCAAGGAAGGCGTCCAGGACTTTGGCGGCCGGTGCGTATTTGTGGGCGTCGTAGAAGGCGGACGCGGCAGCGAGCTGCTCGGCAGGCGCCTGGGCATGCAGCGGTCCAGCCAACGTCAGGGCGGGGGCGGCGAGAAGGACGGCGAAGAGGCGGCAGGACGGCGGGATCATCGGGCGGCTCCTGTGGTGGTCTGAGGTGGCGGGAGACGGAAAAGGCCGTCCCTGGATAGCCATGATGACGCACAAATCATTGGAATTGTTTCATCTATTTTCCGCGCGCTCTTCGGACGCAGGAAGGAAATCGGGCCGGCGGCGACGAAAGCGGCCGGTACTATGGCAACCGAGAAAAAGTATCGCATCCATTATCCGCTGGCGCAGATCGGCGCTCCGGTCCTGACGCACCTGGTGACGGACTTCGATCTGGCCCCAAACGTCCTGCGCGCCGACGTCAACGGCCGCGACGGCGGCTGGCTTGTTCTGGGACTGACCGGCGATGAAGCGCGCCTGCAGTCCGCCCTGGACTGGCTGCGTGGGCAGGGGCTGGAGGTCTCGGAGGAAGCATAACACCATGGCCGGGCAGCAGCAGGCCGGGCAGCAGCAGGCCGGGCAACAGCAGGCCGGGCAACAGCAGGCCGGGCAGCAGCAGGCCGGGCAGCAGCAGGCCGGGCCGCAGCAGGCGGGGCAGCAGCTGGCCGGGCGGGCGCAGGCGGGG
>JANOOM010000031.1:0-7006 GCA_031421335.1 Armatimonadota bacterium | reverse complement strand
GTTGAAACCGCGCCAACGAAGGCACAAAACCTGCCTCCGCAGGTTAAGACTTCAGTTCAGTCATTGATCTAATCTTAGTCCACGCAGGTGGACTTTGTGCTTTTGTTGGCGCGGTTTCAACCGCCCAGTCCCCCTCTGCCTGCCTCACGGCTGCGGCAAGATCTCGATGCCGCTGACCTTCGCGTTCTTGTCCGGGCTTGCCGCCGTGGCCGCGAATGAGAGGATGATGTTACCGCTCTTGTCGGGGCGGACGCCGGGGAAGTCCTTGACGACGGCTTTGTTCAAACCGCCCGCCGCCTTGAAGATCTCGAAGTCGGTCAAGACGCGCCCCCCGTTGATCGAGACGTTCTCAATGCGCATCCCTGGCCCATCATCGAACAGCTCGGCGAAGTGCAGGCGGACCGTATACGGGCCGCCCAATGGCACGGGCAAAGTGTAGACCAGCGGCGTCCCGTAGCGCTCGCTCCGATAAACGGCAGCGGGGGCAGCGTTGGGGGTGCTCAGATCAATGGGAGCGTCGCCTTTGGCGCTGCCACCGTCTGTGTACGCCTCATCGGACGTGAAGCCGCCAGCGCCCTCGGCGGCGCTCAAGCGCACCGGCAGCGTCAGCCGCGCGGGCGGGGCGGGCGGCGGGGCTGGGGCGGGCAGGGCGGCCAGGGTCATCCCGGCGGGCATCCCCGAACGGGGGCGGTCAGCAAGGGCGGCGCCCCAGGACTTGTTCGGGTTCGGCCCCATAAGGAGACGCAGCTCACCGCCGCGTGCGATGTCCGCGTGGGTGAACCAAGTCCGCTTGAGCGGGACGCCGTTCAGCGTGGCCGACTGGACGAACATGTTTCGGGCAGAATTGTTCTGAGCGACGACCGTGAACGCATGCCCCTTGGCATCCGGATAATACGCGGGGTCCAGGTGCAGGACGGCCCGGCTGACGAGGGGGCTGCCGATGACATAATCGCCCGAGGCGGGGTTGACCGGGAAAAAGCCCAGGGCGCTGAAGACGTACCACGCGGACATCTGGCCGCAGTCGTCGTTGCCGCACTGGCCGGCCGCCGTGTCGTCGTAGAAAGTCTTCATCACCTGCCGGACCAGCGACTGGGTCTGCCAGGCCGCGCCCGCATAAGAGGGCAGATAGGCGACGTGGTGGCACTGCTCGTCGCCCTGCGCGTACTGGCCGATCATGCCGGTGATGTCGGGGAGGTATGGGTGGAAGGACGAGTCGGCGGAGAGCATGGCGTTGAACTTGTGCAGGAAACCCGCATCGCCGCCGTACAGCTTGATCAGGCCGGGGACGTCGTGCTGGACTGAAAACGCATACTGCCAGGCGTCGGCCTCGGTATATTCGTCGTTGACCAGGCCGTTCGCCTGGAAGGGCGTCCGCCACGATCCGTCAGCCTTGCGGCCACGCATGAAACCGGTCGTCCGGTCGAAGACGTTGCGGTAATTGGCGGCGCGGGCGTAGAACAGCTTGGCGTCGTCCTTGTGGCCCAGGGCAGTCGCCATGCGGGCGAGGCACCAGTCGTCGTAGGCATACTCTAGAGTCCAGGAGGTCGCGCCCCGGCCCGGCCGGGAGGCGACGTAGCCCAACGTCTTGTAGTCACTCAAGCCGCTGCGGTTCTGCATGGCCGTGTCGCGCATGTCCTGGTAGGCAGCCTCGGCATTAAACCCTTTGAAGCCCTTGAAATAGGCGTCGGCGATGACCGGGATCGAGTGATAGCCGATCATGCAGTTGGTCTCGTTGCCCCAGAGCGGCCAGACCGGGAGCGAGTGCTGCCCCAGCTCGCCGTAATGGGCGGTCATGGTGTGGACGATGTCGCTGACACGAGCCGGCTGAACGAGGGTAAGCAGGGGGTTCTCGGAGCGGAAGGTGTCCCAAAGCGACATCTCGGTGTAGTTCTGGAAGCCCGCCCCGGCATGGTTCCGGCGGTCCATGCCCCGGTACGTCCCGTCGGCGTCGTTGAACAGGGTCGGGGCGAGTGACGACTGATAAAGGTTGGTGTAGAAGGTCGCGCGGACGTGCGGGTTTGGCGTCTGGATCTCGACCTTGCCGAGCGCCTGTGCCCACACGGCTGCCGTCTTCTTGCGCGCCCCGTCGAAGTCCCAGTTCGGGATTTCGGCGTCAAGGTTTCGGCGCGCCCCGTCAATGCCGGTCCCGGAAATGCCGACTTTGACCAATAGGGCCTCGCCGGCCGCCGTCTTGTAGGTGACGAACGCTTTGAGGTGCGCGCCCGTAGCCGTGCGCGCTTCGGGGGCGAGCCGGGCGCCGTCCTGCTCGATGCCGGCGGCGCCGAAGGGGCGCGAGAACTTCATGACGAAGTAGACCGAGCGGTCGCCGGCCCAGCCGTGCGTCTTGCGATAGCCCGAAATGGTGTCGGTGCCCTCGACGGTCAGCCCGGCCTCGTAGACGGTGCAGCCGATGCCGTGAACGAGGTCTAGGACGAAGTGGGCGCTGTCGGTAGCCGGGAAAGTGTAGCGGTGGAAGCCCGCGCGGGCCGTCGCCGTCAGCTCCGCCTTGACCTTGGGGTCGTCCAGGAAGACGCTGTAATAGCCGGGGTGGGCCACTTCGGTGGCGTGCGAGAAGCGCGAAATGTAGCCGTTACCGGGCGTGCCGAGGTCCAGATGCACCGGCCCGACGGTCGGCATCAGCAGGACATCGCCGAGGTCGGCGGCCCCCGTCCCGGTCAGATGCGTGTGGCTGAAGCCCTGAATGGTGGTGTCGTCGTGGTGGTAGCCCGAGCAGCCGTCCCACCCCTCGGTGCGCGTGTCGGGACTGAGCTGGACCAGACCAAACGGGGCGGTGGCACCGGGGTAGGTGTGCCCGTGCTCGGCGGTCCCGACGAACGGATTTACGCTGGCGGAGGGCGAGGGTACGGCGGACTTTGGTACGGAAGACTTTGGCGCGGCGGCCCGGCTCAGGGCCGCCCCCCAGACGAGGGTGGCCAGGCTGAGGGCGATGGCTACGTTATTTCGGTTCATTCTCATGGTGCTTATTTCCAATGCGAAGATGGGCGAACACAAGGTTCGCCCTCCTTTGGGGCGCGTTCGCCCTCCCGGTACACAGGCTTCCCCTACCCCGCCAGGGCCAGCGCCCCGACCTTCTCCTGGGTCGCTTCGGCCCGGTCCAGGGCGCCGGCCACGCGGCCGTCACGGACGACCACGATGCGGTCGGCCATGCCCAGGACCTCGGGCAGCTCGGAGGAGATCATCAGAATGGCGACGCCCCGCGCGGCCAGCTCGTTCATGATCTGGTAAATCTCGCGCTTGGCGCCGACGTCAATACCGCGCGTCGGCTCGTCCAGGATCAAAAGCTTCAAGGGGATCTGGAGCCACTTCGCCAGGACCACCTTCTGCTGGTTGCCGCCGGATAGGTTGCCGACCTTCTGCTCGATGGAGGGTGTCCGCACCCGCAAGCGTTCGACGCTTTCGCGCGCCTCCGCCCCCTCCGCGCCGCGCTTGACGAAGCCAAGGCTGGAGACTTTGGGGAGCGAGGCCAGCGAGACGTTCTCGCGCACGGTCAGGTTCAGGACGACGCCCTGCTCCTTACGGTCCTCGGTGACAAACCCGATGCCGGCCGCAATGGCATCGTGGGGCGAGCGTGGCACGAACGGGACGCCATCTAAGAGCATCTCGCCCCCGCTCCAGGCGTCGGCCCCGAAGAGGCAGCGGGCGATTTCGGTCCGGCCCGCCCCGACAAGTCCGGCCAGGGCGACGACCTCACCGGCACGGACAGTGAAACTGATGTTTTCCAGCACACCGCGCCGGGACAGGTTCCTGACTTCCAGCACGGGCTTGCCGATGGGGGCGTGTTCCTTGGGGTAGGTCTCGTCCAGATCGCGCCCGACCATCAAGCGCAGGACGTCGTCGCGGCCGATCTCAGCGATCGGACTGGTCCCGACGACCTTGCCGTCGCGCAGGACGGTCACGGCGTCGGCGATCTGGAAGACCTCGTCCATGCGGTGCGAGATGTAGATGATGCCGATGCCCTGCGACTTGAGCTGCCGAATGAGCCGCCACAGATTTTCAAGCTCGTGGGAGGTCAGAGTCGCCGACGGCTCATCCATCGCCAGCACGCGGGCCTTGCGGCTTGTCGCCTTGGCGATCTCGACCATCTGCCGCTGGGCGATGGTGAGCCGTCCCACGAGGGTACGGACGTCAAGCCCCATTCCGAGGTTCTCCATGAGGGCGTGGGCCTCGCGGCGCATCCTCGCCCCGTCCACCCAGCCGGGGAAGAGGCGCGGCTCGCGGCCCAGGAAGATATTCTCAGCGATCGAGAGGTGCGGGGCGAGGTTCAGCTCCTGGTAGATGATGCCGATGCCGAGGTCCATAGCCTGCTGCGGGGTGGCGACGTGGACAAGCTCTCCTCCCAGCAAAATCCGGCCGTCGTCGGCCTGAAGGGCGCCCGCGAGGATCTTCATCAGGGTGGACTTGCCCGCGCCGTTTTCGCCCATCAGGGCGTGGACCTCGCCGGGGCGGACGGACAGCGAAACGTCGTCGAGGACGCGGACGCCGGGGAAGGCTTTTCGAATCCCCTGCATCTCCAGGACGGGCGCGGGGCGGGGGGGCGCGGGGGCGGGGTTCTGTTCAATCATGGGTATTTGTGATAGTTGTCCAGTGGTGGGCATTTCTCCTGCGCGGCTTTTCCCTCTATTTTATTCTTTTGTGAAAAGGGCTTGACAAAAAGTGTGCCCAGCTTTATAATAGTGGTAACTTTACTTGCCAAGTCAGCTTCAGGCGACTAAAGTCGTACTACGTCCAACGCGAAGGGCCGGGTCATTCCGGCGCTGTACTACATCGGCCGCCTGCGCCGCCGATGATTAGACACTGTGTTTTGGTCGGTTCGACAATAGTTCTGCAAGCGTTCTGCTCGGGCAGGTCCGGTTCCCTTTGTTCCTCCAGTCCGTCATGCCGCCCGGCAGCCGCAGATCGCGCGTCGTTCCAGCCTCCCCAGGCTGCCAAGGCGGCAGTCATTCTGTGCGGAAGGAGAACACCTCATGTTACCCACTGAACTCCCAAGCGCGAGGCGCATCCGGCGCCTCCGGCTGGCCGCGCCGCTGGCGCTGCTGGCGGCGGTCTTTGCCGCCACGCCCGCGCGCGCCGTTCCGCTGGCCCCCGGCAGCGCTGTCGCTACCCCTGGAACCACCAGCGCCGCAAGGCCGGTCCTCGCCGGCACGGTTCTCCAGGACGTTGTCCAGACCTTCACCATCACCGACCCGAACGGCCGGCAAATCAAGGGTACGATTCAGGACCGGGTCGTCCGTGAGACCTCAACGGGCACGCTCGATTTCTACTACCGCATCATGAACGATTCAAGCTCGCGGGGGCCGATCGTCATCGTGAGCAAGAGCAGCTTCGCCCCGCCGTCGCTCACGACCGACGTGGACTGGCGGATTGACGGCCTGGGTGACGTGGGGCCGACGCAGGCCAAGCGCAGTGGCGACGGCAGCCGGATAGATTTCAATCACGCATCTACTGCCAGCATCCACCCCGGCAAGCAGTCGCGGTTCGTATTCGTCAAGACGGACGCCACCGAATACCGAGAGGGCGGCCAGACCGAAATCGGCGGGGACCTCGGCATCACGGCTGCGGGCCTTTACACCGTCAGCGTGAAGACCTTCGAGCCGGTCGCACCGCGGGTCAGTGGCAAGTATTTCATCTACCAGCTGCAACGGCCAGCATTTGGCGCGGCCCAAGTTCTACGCCTTGCCGATAAACTCGGCGTGGTCTGTTACAACGCGGGCGCGCTCCTCGACCTCCCGGCAGACAACAGCATCCTCGCCTTCGGCTCCCCGAACGACCCCGACAAGACGCCCAGCATGGTCTACCAGGGACTGCGCGGGAGCCTGGAGTGGTTCCCCGACCTGAGCGCGAAGTTCGGCCCCGCCCCGGAGAAGCAAGTCGCCGAGCGGGCGGCGAGCAGGTTTCTGCAAGACACTCTGGCCCAAGTCGGCCTCATCGCCCTCCTCGACCAGCTCCGCTCCGGCCCCATCCTCACCACGGCGCGGGAGGCGGCACTGAGCGTGCCCGCCGCCCAGCCCAATGCCCGCCGCGCCGCACAGCCCCGCAGCGCACAGCCGGGTGGCACGACCGGTTCGGGCGGGGACGACGTGATCCGCACGGTCCCCTTCGTCCGCACTCTCGACGGGCTGATGGAGGAAGGACCCTTGTCCCGCCTCTCCGTGGACATCGCCGTCTTGGGGGACGGCTCGGTCCGGCCAATCGGCCTCTTCGACACACTGCGGCCGATCCTGAAGACGCAGATACCGGTCGTGCTCAGGAGCCAAGGCCAGGTCCAGCAGGACTTCCAGCGGGAGTTCAGCGTGCTGATCGCTCTGCTCCGCAAGCAGAACCCGAACTACGAGGTCACGGTGGACAGCCCGCACCTTGTCTACTACGAGCAGGGCAAGGCTTATGTCCAGCCCGCCTACCGTTTCGATGTGCATCTGGGCAATCCCTTGGGCGGGTCCGTGGCGCTGGCCTACTACATCGCCGCGTCCCAGCGCACCCCGGAACCCATCCTCAACGAAGCGGCCCGGTCGCTCACCCCGAAAGACCTTCTGCCGCCGGATAACGCGGAGGCGCCTTCGAGCCTCACCGCACGCGCCCTGGGCTTGCCTGGGCTGGGTGGCGGGCCGGTGGCTGCCCCGCGCATTGCCGCTCCGGACGGCGACCCGCTTGGGTACGGTATGTATGTGGTGCGTAATGACCATCCCTGCTGGGTCAGCGACGCCTGGGGCTTCCATCTCAACCTGGACTTCGGCAACTTCATGCGCCGGTTCTGGAACGCGGGCACGCCGCCCACTCAGCTCAACCAGTATTTCTACGACCACCCCTGGATGTGGGAGGACGATCCGGCTGACGGCGTCCCGGACGACAGCCGCTTCTTCGTCGGCACCAATCCCTTCGACCTGATCGAAGGCCACGGGGCGCCATGGGAGATCACGACGCTGAGTAACTACGGCGACATCATTGACCTCAATGGGATCGCGGGCTACGGCGGCTACAACGGGCTGGG